>NZ_ASSI01000068.1:0-19928 GCF_000466765.1 Burkholderia sp. AU4i
GGCGAAGGCGGGGCCGCACACCACGGCGGTCACCACGGCGCGCGCGCGGCGGAGCCGGCGCGGGCCGGCCGCGAGCCGCGACGTCGCGAGCAGCGGGCGGAAGCAGTCGTGCATGAAACCGCGCAGGTCGACGCGGACGACGCGGCGATGGCCGAATCGGCCGGAGCCGCCGAAATCGCGGCAGTCGTGCCGGCTGAAACGACCGAAGCCGTGGAAGCGGTGGAAGCAGCCGAGGCGCACGGCGACGCGAAGGATGGCCGCAAGCGTGCGCGCAAGAGCGCGGCGAAGAAGACCGGCGCGAAGAAGGGTGCCGCCGCGAAGAGCGCAGGCCGTGAGTCGGCCGGGCGGCCGGACGACGCCGGGCATGGCGCGGCGAAGCACGGCGGCGACCAGCACGCGCACGGCAAGCATGCGGGCGACACGCATCGCGACCCGGAGCAGGGCGACATGTGGCCCGCCGCGGTGACGCACACCGAGCCGTCGGCCGGCGACGTCGGCGGCGAGGTGGCTGCCGCGCCGGCCGAGGCGGCTGTCGAGGCGCCCGCCGAAGCCAAGCCGAAGAAACCGGCCCGCAAGGCGGCGCCGCGCGCGCGGCGTCCGCGCAAGACGGCGGCAGCGGCCGAGTAATGGTCGCGTAATGGTCGAGTAGTGGCCGAGGTAACGGCCGAACAACGGCCGAATAACGGCCGAGCCGGGTAATGGCCCGTTAATGGCCCGGTAACGGCCGCCGGCCGGGTGTCGTCCGAAGCAGGTCGGCACGCGGGCCGGTTTCTCGCAGTGCAACAGCGGCCGGCGCAATGCCGGCCCTTCAGCCGAGCTGACCGTTCAGCGCATAAGGCTGCGTCATCACTTCGAGGAAGTGGCCGTCCGGATCGTCGAAATACACGCCGCGGCCGCCGTTGTGGCGGTAGATGTCATCGGGTTGCCGCTTCGCGGGATCGGCCCAGTGCGACAGCCCGCGCTCGCGGATGCGTGCCAGCACGCGATCGAAGCCGGCTTCGTCGAGCAGGAACGCGTAATGCTGCGACCGGATGTCCCCCGCCTGTTCGTAGAAATCGAGCGACACGCCGTTGTCGAGCGGCACGACCAGCATCGCGCCGAACGGCGTCGGCGGCGGTAGTTCCAGAAGCTCGGTGAGGAAGCGGCTCGACGCGCGCTTGTCGCGGCACCAGACGATCGTATGGTTGAGCTGGACGTTCATGGCGTGTCCCCGTGAAGGGTCCCGCGGTGGGCATGGACTCACGATAGCCGATCGCTGCCGATGCGCAAGCGCGGCAAGCGGCCGCCCGCCGGGCGGCCGCTTCCATCACTCCCCGGCGACGGCCGGCCCGCCGGAATTCCCGCGGCGGTTGCGCCGCTTCTCGGCCCAGACGCGGAAACGGTCCATGTACAGGTAGACGACCGGCGTCGTATAGAGCGTCAGCACCTGCGACACGATCAGGCCGCCGGCGATCGCGATCCCGAGCGGCGCGCGCAGCTCGGCACCGTCGCCGCTGCCGAACGCGAGCGGCAGTGCGCCGAACAGCGCGGCCATCGTCGTCATCATGATCGGGCGGAAGCGCAGCAGACACGCCTCGTGGATCGCGTCGAGCGACGATTTGCCGTAGTTGCGCGTTTGGTCGATCGCGAAGTCGACCATCATGATCGCGTTCTTCTTCACGATACCGATCAGCAGGATCACGCCGATCAGCGCGATGATGCTGAACTCGGTCTTGAACAGCAGCAGCGCGAGCAGCGCACCGACACCGGCCGACGGCAGCGTCGACAGGATCGTGATCGGGTGGATGTAGCTCTCGTACAGGATCCCGAGCACGATATAGACGGCCAGCAGCGCCGCGAGGATCAGGATCGGCTGGTCGTTCAGCGACTGCTGGAACGCCTGCGCGGTGCCCTGGAAGCTGCCGACGATCGTCGGCGGCACGCCAACCTGCGCCATCGTCTGGTAGATCACCTGCGTCGCCTGCGACAGCGACACGCCGGACGGCAGGTTGAACGAGATCGTCGTCGCGACGAACAGCCCCTGGTGGTTGACCGACAGCGGTGTCGTGCTCGGCCCGAACGTCGCGATCGCCGACAGCGGGATCATCGTCGACTTCGACGTCGACACCGACGCACCCGACGAGGCGCTCGACTTGCCGCTCGCCGCGATCGCGTTGAGCGCCTGGTTGCGCGCGGAGTCCGACGCGATCGCCGCGGCGCTCTGCGCGGCCGTGCCGGCGCTCGACGTGCCGGCCGACGTCGCGACGTAGGTGCCGGCCGCCGCGTTGGTGGTCTGCGAGCCGTTCGCACTGCCGCCCGACGTGCTGACCCACACCTGGTTCAGCATCTCGGGGCTCTGCCAGTACTTCGGCGCGACTTCCATCACCACGTGGTACTGGTTCAGCGGGTTGTAGATCGTCGAGACCTGGCGCTGGCCGAATGCGTCGTACAGCGTATTGTCGATCTGCGCGGGCTTGATGCCGAACCGCGCGGCCGTCGCGCGGTCGATCGTCACCATCGCCTCGAGGCCGCCTTGCTGCTGGTCCGAATTCACGTCGGTCAGCTCGGGACGCTTCTGCAGCGCCTCGGTCAGGATCGGCCCCCACTTGTACAGGTCGGCGCTCGAATCGCCGAGCAGCGTGAACTGGTACTGCGCGTTGCTCTGCCGGCCGCCGACGCGGATGTCCTGTGCCGCCTGCAGGAACGTGCGCGCACCCGCGACGTCCGCCAGCGGCGGGCGCAGTTGCTGGATCACCTGGTCGGCCGTCAGCTTGCGCTCGGTACGATCCTTCAGCGTGACGAACATGAAGCCCGAGTTGGTCTGCGTGCCGCCGGTGAAGCCCGCGACGCTCTTCACGTTCGGGTTGCCCTGCACGATCCGCATCATCTCGGAGAACTTCAGCTTCATCGCCTGGAACGACGTCGACTGGTCGGCCTGGATGCCGCCGATCATCAGCCCGGTGTCCTGCTGCGGGAAAAAGCCCTTCGGCACGACGACATACAGGTAGGCGTTCAGCACGATCGTTGCGACGAGCGTCAGCAGGATCAGCAGCGGCCGGCGCAGCGCCCACGACAGCGAGCGTTCGTAACCGCGCTGCATGCGGCTGAAACAGCGTTCCAGGAATCGCGCGAAGCGGCCTTCGCTCTGCGGTTCGTGCGACTCGGGGAGCAGGCGCGCGCACATCATCGGCGTGACGGTGAGCGACACCGCGAGCGACACGGCGATCGCAAGCGACAGCGTCAGCGCGAACTCGCGGAACAGGCGCCCGACGATGCCGCCCATCAGCAGGATCGGCAGGAACACCGCGACGAGCGAAATGCTCATCGACAGCACCGTGAAGCCGACCTCGCGCGCGCCGTCGAACGCGGCCTGCATGCGCGACTTGCCGTTCTCGATATGCCGCGAGATGTTCTCGAGCACGACGATCGCATCGTCGACGACGAAACCGGTCGCGACGATCAGCGCCATCAGCGACAGGTTGTCGATCGAGAAGCCGAGCAGGTACATCGCGCCGAACGTGCCGACGATCGAGATCGGCACTGCGACGCTCGGGATCAGCGTCGCGCGCCAGTTGCGCAGGAACAGGAACACGACCATCACGACGAGGCTGATCGCGATCAGCAGCGTGTGCTCGGTGTCCTTCAGCGACGCGCGGATGGTGGTCGAGCGGTCGAGCACGGGCGTGACCGTGATGTCGGCCGGCAGCGACGCGGTGAGCTGCGGCAGCGCCGCGCGCACGCGGTCGATCGTGTCGATGATGTTCGCGCCGGGCGAGCGGTAGAGGATCACGAGCACCGCGCGCTTGCCGTTCGATAGGCCGAGGTTGCGGAGATCCTCGACCGAATCGACGACGTCGGACAGGTCGGACAGCCGCACGGCCGCGCCGTTGCGATACGCGACGACGAGGTCGCGGTATTGCGACGCCTCGGACGCCTGGTCGTTCGTATACAGCTGGTAGCGCTGCGGGCCGAACTCGATCGCGCCCTTCGGCGCGTTGGCGTTCGCGGAGGCGAGCGCCGCGCGCACGTCCTCGAGGCCGATCCCGTAGTGGAACAGCGCCTGCGGCTCGAGCTCGACGCGCACGGCCGGGTTCGCGGAGCCGCTCACCGACACCTGGCCGATCCCGTCGATCTGCGACAGCGACTGCTGCAGCACCGTCGACGCGGCGTCGTACAGCTTCGCGGGCGACGAGGTTTCCGACGTCAGCGACACGACCATGATCGGCGAGTCGGCCGGGTTGACCTTGCGGTAGGTCGGGTTGCTCTTCAGCGCGGCGGGCAGGTCGGCGCGCGCGGCGTTGATCGCGGCCTGCACGTCGCGGGCGGCGCCGTCGATGTCGCGGTTCAGGCCGAACTGCAGGATGATCCGGGCATTGCCGACCGTGCTCGTCGACGTCATTTCGGAGACGTCGGCGATCGAGCCGAGGTGCCGCTCCAGCGGGCTCGTCACGCTGGTCGCGACGGTCTCGGGGCTCGCGCCGGGCAGCGACGCCTGCACCGAGATGGTGGGGAAGTCGACCTGCGGCAGCGGCGACACCGGCAGCTTGACGAACGCGAACAGGCCCGCGAGCGCGACGCCGATCGCGAGCAGCGTCGTCGCGACGGGGCGCGTGATGAAGGGGCGCGACAGGTTCATGTCGGCACTCGCTGGGCCGTCGCGTGTTCCGACGGATGCGTTTTCGGGAGATGAGGGGGCTGCGCCCCCCCACGCGAACGAAGTGTGCGTGAGGGTCGTGTCATTTACGCATCCGTGCGCGTGCCGGCTTGCGGGCCGTGGCGCTCGAACCAGCCGCGCACGCGGCGCGCGAGCGAGTCGAAGCCGAGGTAGATCACGGGCGTCGTGAACAGCGTCAGCACCTGCGACACGATCAGGCCGCCGGCGATCGCGACCCCGAGCGGCTGGCGCAGCTCGGAGCCCGCGCCGGCGCCGACGATCAGCGGCACCGCGCCGAGCAGCGCGGCGAGCGTCGTCATCAGGATCGGCCTAAAGCGCAGCAGGCACGCCTGGTAGATCGCCTCGCGCGGCGGCTTGCCTTCGACACGTTCGGCCTCGAGCGCGAAGTCGATCATCATGATCGCGTTCTTCTTCACGATACCGATCAGCAGCACGATGCCGATGATCCCGATGATGTCGAGGTCGTGCCCGGTGATCATCAGCGCAAGCAACGCGCCGACGCCGGCCGACGGCAGCGTCGACAGGATCGTGATCGGGTGGATGTAGCTCTCGTACAGCACGCCGAGCACGATGTACATCGTGACGACCGCCGCGAGGATCAGGAACAGCTGGTTCGACAGCGATGCCTGGAACGCGAGCGCCGCGCCCTGGAAGCGCGTCTGGAACGACGCGGGCAGCCCGATGTCCTTCTCGGCGGCCTCGATCGCCTTGACCGCCTCGCCGAGCGAAGCGCCTGCGGCGAGGTTGAACGAGACGGTGGTCGACGGGAACTGCGACAGGTGCGCGACCAGGAGCGGCGACGGCCGTTCGTGGAACGACGCGATCGACGCCAGCGGCACCTGGCCGCCGCCCGCCGACGGCAGGTAGATGTCGTTCAGCGATTGCGCGTAGTGCTGCTCCTTCGGCTCCGATTCGAGAATCACGCGGTACTGGTTCGACTGCGTGAAGATCGTCGACACGATGCGCTGGCCGAACGCGTCGTACAGCGCGTTGTCGACGGTCGCCGGCGTGATGCCGAAGCGCGCGGCGCTCGCGCGGTCGATCTCGATGTAGACGGACTGGCCGTTGCTCTGCAGGTCGGTCGCGACGTCGGCGAGCGACGGCTCCTGCTGCAGCCGCGCGACGAGCTTCGGCACCCAGGTCGCGAACTCTTCCGAGTTCGGGCTCGTCAGCATGAACTGGTACTGCGTTGGGCTGACGGTCGAGTCGATCGTCAGATCCTGCACCGGCTGCATGAAGAGCGAGATCCCGGTGATGTTCGCGACGCGCTGCTGCAGGTCGCGGATGATCTGCGCGGCGGTTTCGGTGCGTTCGTCGCGCGCCTTCAGGTTGATCAGCATCCGGCCGCTGTTCAGCGTGATGTTGCTGCCGTCGACGCCGATGAACGACGTGAGGCTCACGACGTTCGGATCCTTCAGGATCTCGGCCGCGAGTGTCTGCTGGCGCTCGGCCATCGCGCCGTACGAGATCGACTGCGGCGCCTGCGTGATCGCCTGGATCACGCCGGTGTCCTGCGCGGGGAAGAAGCCCTTCGGCACGTACACGTACAGCAGGCCCGTCAGCGCGAGCGTCAGCAGCGCGACGACGAGCGTCGAGCGCTGGCGGTTCAGCACCCATTCGAGCGCGACCGCGTAGCGCGCGATCACCCAGTCGATCGCCTGGTGCACGCGCGCCTCGAAGCGGTGGCTCTCGGGCGGCGGCGAATGGCGCAGCAGCTTCGCGCACATCATCGGCACGAGCGTGAGCGACACGATCGCCGAGATCACGATCGTCACCGCGAGCGTGATCGCGAATTCATGGAAGAGGCGCCCGACCACGTCGCCCATGAACAGCAGCGGGATCAGCACCGCGATCAGCGACACCGTCAGCGAGATGATCGTGAAGCCGATCTGCTTCGAGCCCTTCAGCGCGGCCTCGAGCCCCGATTCGCCTTCCTCGACGTAGCGCGCGATGTTCTCGATCATCACGATCGCGTCGTCGACCACGAAGCCGGTCGCGATGGTGAGCGCCATCAGCGACAGGTTGTTCAGCGAGAAGCCGGCCATGTACATCACCGCGAGCGTGCCGATCAGCGACAGCGGCACCGACAGGCTCGGGATGATCGTCGCGTAGATGTTCGCGAGGAACAGGTACATCACGAGCACGACGAGCCCGACCGCGACCAGCAGCTCGAACTGCACGTCGCGCACGGCGGCGCGGATCATCGTCGTACGGTCGGTGACGATCTGCACGTCGAGCGCGGCCGGCAGCGTTTCCTGCAGCTTCGGCAACTGCGCCTTGATCGCGTCGACGGTCGCGATCACGTTCGCGCCCGGCTGGCGCTGCACGTTCAGGATGATCGCGGGCTCCGAATTCACCCACGCGCCGAGCTTGGTGTTCTCCGAGCCGGCGACGACCGTCGCGACGTCGGTGAGCATCACCGGGCGGCCGCCCTTGTACGCGACGACCGCGCTGTTGTATTGATCGGCGCTCGTGAGCTGGTCGTTCGCGTTGATCGTGTACGCGCGCGTCGGGCCGTCGAAGTTGCCCTTCGGCGTGTTCACGTTCAGGTTCGAGATCGTCGTGCGCAGGTCGTCGAGGTTCATCCCGTACTTCGCGAGCGCGGTCGGGTTCGCCTGGATCCGCACGGCCGGGCGGTTGCCGCCCGACAGGCTGACGAGGCCGACGCCCGCGATCTGCGAGATCTTCATCGCGAGGCGCGTGTCGGCGAGGTCCTGCACCTGCGTGAGCGGCAGCGTCTTCGACGTGACGGCGAGCGTGATCACCGGCGCGTCGGCCGGGTTGACCTTCGCATAGATCGGCGGGGCAGGGAGGTCGGACGGCAGCAGGTTGCCGGCCGCGTTGATCGCGGCCTGCACTTCCTGTTCGGCGATGTCGAGCGGCAGGTCGAGCGAGAACTGCAGCGTGATCACGGACGAGCCGGCCGAACTCTGCGACGACATCTGGTTCAGCGACGGCATCTGCCCGAACTGCCGTTCGAGCGGCGCGGTGACCGACGAGGTCATCACTTCCGGGCTCGCGCCCGGGTAGAAGGTCTGGACCTGGATCGTCGGATAGTCGACTTCCGGCAGCGCGGCGAGCGGCAGGAAGCGCAGCGCGACGAGACCGGCCAGCATGATCGCCGCCATCAGGAGGGCGGTGCCGACCGGCCGGAGAATGAAAAGGCGGGATGGATTCATCGAGCGGCCCGCGCGTTACTGGGCCGCGGGGGCCGCTGCCTGCGACGCGCCGTGCCGGTGTCCGCCGCGCTGGCCGCCGGCGCCCGATGCACCCGACGCCGCACCGGCGCCGCGCGCGCCCGACGCGCCTTTCGGCTTGTCGGCCGGGATCGAGATCTTCGCGCCTTCGCGCAGGCGGTCGGAGCCGTCGGTCACCACGCGTTCGCCGAGCGACACGCCGCTGACGATGCTCGTGCGTTCGCCGTCGACCGGGCCGACCGTGACCTTGCGCACCGTCACCGTGTTGTCGGGTTTCACGACGTAGACGAACTGGCCGATCGAGCCGGTCAGCACG
Source organism: Burkholderia sp. AU4i (assembly GCF_000466765.1). Classification (NCBI taxonomy): domain Bacteria; kingdom Pseudomonadati; phylum Pseudomonadota; class Betaproteobacteria; order Burkholderiales; family Burkholderiaceae; genus Burkholderia; species Burkholderia sp. AU4i. The sequence continues at coordinate 8,168 of NZ_ASSI01000068.1, forward strand.
GCGGAGGTCGGCACGATCGTCGCGTTGCGCATCACGTCGACGAGCAGCCGCGTGTTCACGAACTGATTCGGGAACAGCATGCCTTCCTTGTTATCGAAGTTCGCGCGCAGCTTGACCGTGCCCGTGCTCGTGTCGATCTGGTTGTCGAGCGTCGCGAGCGAGCCCGTCTCGAGCGGCACCGTGTTGTTGCGGTTGTACGCGGTGACCGACAGCTTCTGGCCCGCGTTCACCTGCTTGAGGATCTGCGGCAGGTTGTCTTCCGACGTCGTGAAGATCACGCTCATCGGCTGCAACTGCGTGATCACGACGATGCCGTTGGTATCGCCCGGCGTCACGTAGTTGCCGGGATCGACCTGGCGCAGGCCGACGCGGCCCGACACCGGCGCGGTGATGCGCGCATACGTGAGGTTCAGCTTCGCGGAATCGATCGCGGCCTGGTCGGTCTTCACTGCGCCTTCGTACTGCTTGACGAGCGATGCCTGTGTATCGACGGTTTGCGACGCGATCGAGTCCTGCGACAGCAGCGTCTGGTAGCGCTTCAGGTCGAGGCGGGCGGTCGCGAGCAGCGCCGAGTCGCGCGCATGCGTGCCTTCGGCGTTCTCGAGCGCGACCTGGTACGGACGCGGGTCGATCTGCGCGAGCACGTCGCCTTTCCTGACGATCTGGCCTTCCTGGAACGAGACCGACTGCAGGTAGCCCGACAACTGCGTCTTGACCGTCACGTTCGCGAGCGGCGTGACGGTGCCGAGCGCGGACAGCACGATCGGCATTTCGCCCTGCGTCGCGGTCGCGACCTGCACGGGCTGCGGAATGTTCGCCATCGCGGCGGGGCCGCCTCGGCCGCGGTGGCCGCCGCCACCGGCGGCGCTTGCACCCGCGCCCGTCGCGGCACTGCCGGCCGCCGGCGTGCGGTTCCACGGGTGCCACCACAGCAGGCCGCCGATGACGACGACCGCAAGCGCCCCGGCCATCAGCGTGCGGCGCGGGCGTCGTGCGGCGGGAGACGCGGGGTCGTTCGAAGGAGGCGTGGGCTTTTGTTCGTTATCCATCGTGTTCTGTCAGGAAGACGGCGCGGCGTGCCGGAAATCGGACTGCTGGGCTGCGCGTGGGCGGGCAGTGCCGGGAGGGGGCGCCCGGCTCGGTCCGGGGCCCCGCCGGCCTGCGCGGGAAAAGAGCGGTGCGCACCGCGAAGGCGGCGCGACGATGGGCATGATCCTACGTCCCGTCCCCGTTACAGTCCAGTGGACTATCTTTCAACGGGTTACGGTCGTTACAGAACGCAATTGGACGATGACGAATCGATTACACGGCGTGCCGCCGGGCCGGTGCGCCGCCGATCTCGCGGGTGATTTTCGCGATGCATTCGTGCAGCGCGGGTACCACGTGTTCGTGCAGCCATTCGGGCGGGCACTGGTGCGACGCGCCGCCGCAATTCACCGAATAGCGCTGCCCCGACGGGCCGACGAAACCGGCCGCCACCGCATTCAGGCCCTCGCGCCATTCGCCGATCGCGATCGCGCAACCGTCGCGCATCGCGTCGTCCAGCGCGGGGGTCAGGCGCGCGGACACGTGCGGCCAGTCGTCGCCGGCCGTGGTGCGCAGCGACTCGAGCAGCTGGCGGCGTTCGTCGTCCTCGAGTGCGGCGAGATACGCACGGCCGACCGCGGTGCGTGCGATGTCCATCCGCGAGCCGATCTCGAGACGCGTGACGAGCACGGCCGAGCGCGGCCGGATCACGTCGATCGCGACCATGTCGAGCCGGTCGCGCACCGCGAGGTGCACGGACAGCGACGTGCGTTCGGCCAGCTCGATCATGAACGGCCGCGAGCGCGCGCGGATGTCGAAGTTGCGCAGGAAGCCGTGGCTCAGTTCGAGCACCGACGCGGTGAGCACGAAGCGCTCGCTGTCGGGCAACTGGAACAGGAAGCCGGCGCTGACGAGCGTCGCGGTGATGCGCGAGACGGTCGGCTTCGGGATGCCGGTCAGTTCGGTCAGCTCGCGGTTGCTGACGGGCGCGTCGGCAGCCGCGATGCGGCGCAGCACCGCGAGGCCGCGGGCGAGGGCGGTGATTTCGTCGGGCGAGGATTCACGGTCCCGCGACGCGGGAGGGGTTACAGTGGTCGACACGAGGGATTCTCTCTATTTCCGAAACTCGATTTCAATTTTGTTGGTTTTGTAGGACTATTGTCAAAGGATGCATGTTCCGTGGGTGAACCGGTCATGGGATGAGATTTTACGGGTTCACCCTTGGTTTATTAGGAAAACGCTCAAATGAGCGTTGCCAGAAAGTGCATGAACCGGTGCAAATACCGCTTGACTTGTCGGGCGGAAACGGAAAGAATGTCTCACGTTTTCGAAACATCGTTTCAAGAGTTTAACCGGCAACGATGTTTCGCGCAGTCTCTCAGGTTCTAGCACGGCCCTCGGAATGGCTAGAACTTTTTTAGCGCCACGGTCTCCGTGGCGCTTTTTTTTGCCCGTTTTCCTGCTCGCCCGCCCGGACGCGTCAGGCCCGTATTATCCCCCGATCGTCGAAACCCCCCGTTTTTACCCGCGCGGCGTCTGCTCGCGCGTGCGCGTGACGCGATTCGCACGCGCAAAAAAAAGCGCGATGTCCGCACTGGGCATCGCGCATCAAACGGCGTGGAGCGCCGACGAATGATCGGTGATGAAGAAAGGGGCGCCCGGTTAGGGACGCCCGGTCAGGCACGTCCCCGGCCGGCGGGCGGCGCCTCCTCGCGCGGCCCGGTCAGGCCTTCGCGAGCTTGATGCTGGTCTGCTCGGCCGTCAGGTAGCCGACGCTCGCGCCGAAGCGGTCCTTGAAGTTCGCGCGCACGAGCGGGTCGAGCGTCGGCTTGACCTTGTCGTGCAGCGGCGATTCCCAGTCGCCCGCGTGCTGGAAGTTGCTCATGATGTACGTCCAGCCGTTGATCTCGTCGACCGCGTGCAGGCCGGTCGATTCCGCGCCGGCCGGGCACGACAGCACGCGCACCAGCGACTTCGTGTCGACGTTGTAGGCCCACAGGAAGTTGTTCACGTGCATGCCCGAGTCTTCGCCGATGAAGAGCGTGCGCAGCTTTTCGGAGAACTTCAGGTTGTCCGGGTTCGCGATCTTGTCCGGGTTCGCGAGGTTGCCGAGCCCGTCGGCCGCGGCGAGATCCTCGCCGACGAGCGCGGCCGGCGCGCCCATGTCGACCGGCACCCATTCGCTGTCGATCGCGCTGCCCGTCGTGTCGCGCTGGCTGCCCTTCAGGTTCAGCGCATAGACGGCGCCCGCGGCGATCTTCTTGTCGACCGCGACGTCGCGCGACGCCGCATTGCCCTTGACCATCGACGTCTCGATTCGCGACATCGCCGTGTAGACGATCTTGTCCTTCGCGTTCACGGTCGTGCCTTCGAGCTTCGTGAAGCCCATGCTGCCGCCGAGCAGTGCCGCATAGCGGTGCGTCTCGAGGAACGCGGCCGCCTTTTCCATCCCCGGCTTCACGCGCATCCAGTTGAACTTGCCGCCGAAGTGGACCTTCGTGTAGCTCGCATCGTTCGGGTCGGTGGTCACCAGGTCCATGATGTCCGATGCCTTCAACGTGTTCGCGAGCGCCTCGATCTCGCTGCTCGTCGCGTGGCCGATCCTGATCCACGTGAGCGTCGCGGTGCCGGCGCCAGCCGACGAGGTCTGCGTCCACTTCGCGACATACAGCGTGCCGGCCGACAGGTCGGCGGCCTTGTCGGCGACGAACATGAACAGGCCGCCGTTGGTCGCGTCGTCGCCCATCATCACGGTGCGCTGGTCCGGCATCACCTGGATCAGCTCGTGCGAGATGCGGCCGAGGCAATAGTGCTTCTTCACGGTGCCCGTGCCGTCGGGATTCACGGTGATCTCGGGCAGGTGGCCGTAGTGGTAGGGGTTCGCCTTCGTCTCGTCGCCGAACGTGTTCTTGCTGAACGCCTTGAACTGCGCGTCGGTCGCGGCCTTGGTCGCGTCCGGCTCGTACTCCTCGCTCGACAGGTGCGTGCCCCACGGCGACAGGCTCGCGCCGCACGTGATCCACAGGCCGTGCGCCTTCGACGTGTCGACGTTGTGGTACTTGACGACCTTCAGCGCGCCGTTGGCCGGATCCTGGTCGAGCGTCAGCACCGCGATCGGCGACGGCAGCTGGCCGTACTGCGATGCGCTCGCCTGGTCGCGCGTCGTGTATTCGAACTGCACGACGGCGAACACCGTGTTGCCTTTCACGCCGGGCACGTTCGCGTTCTTCAGCGTCAGCAGCGAGCTGCCGTCCGGGCAGTCGGAATAGAACTGGCGCTCCTTGCCGGCAACCGAGCGGTCGATGATCGGCTGGTTGTTGATGTCGTAGTAGCCGCCCGCGAGCGTCGTGCCGCCCTTGCCGTCCGGCACCATGTCGCCCGTCACGAAGAACGGCCGGTACGCCAGCTTGAAGTTGCGCGCCGAGCCGTCCGAGAACGACACCGACAGCGTCGAGCCGACCGTCGTCGTGGCCATCGCGGCCGCGTTGTCGAGCGTGGGTGCGGCCATCGCCGAGAACGTCGCCGACGTGTACGCGGCGGCGACCGGGGCCGGCGTCGACGCCGGATTGTCGTCGCCGCCGCAACCCGTCAGCAGGGCCGGCAGCGCGAGGCCGGAAAGGGGAAGCATCGGCGCGCCGGCGAGGATCTTCAGGGCCTGACGACGGGAAGCATTGGGCAACGCGGGCATGTGGAGTCCAGTTTCAGTTGTTGGAAGAATGGCCTTCGCGAAGCAGGCGCTCGGCAAGCTCCGCGAAGGCAAATTGAAAACTGGACGGAAGTGTAAGGACGCTCGATGAAAGTTTTTTGAATTGAAAACGTAATGGCGAGTTGGGCGTTTGTCAGGGGCTCAATCGCGTTCCGGCGTCGCCGAGATGCGGTGGATCGACAGGTCCGCGCCGTCGAATTCGGCTTCGCGGTCGAGGCGCAGCCCGACGGTCGCCTTCAGCGCACCGTACACGAGCGTGCCGCCCGCGGTCGCGATCGCGATGCCGCCGAGCGTGCCGACGAGCTGTGACATGAACGACACGCCGCCGAGGCCGCCGAGCGCGGGCAGGCCGAACACGCCGGCCGCGAGCCCGCCAAGCGCGCCGCACATGCCGTGCAGCGGCCACACGCCGAGCACGTCGTCGATGCGCCACTTGTTCTGCACGCAGGTGAACATCGCGACGAACAGTGCGCCGGCGGCCGCGCCCGTGACGAGTGCGCCGATCGGGTGCATCACGTCGGAGCCCGCGCAGACCGCGACGAGGCCCGCGAGCGGCCCGTTGTACGTGAAGCCCGGGTCGTTGCGGCCGGCCATCCACGCGGCGAGCGTGCCGCCGACCATCGCCATCAGCGAGTTCACGGCGACGAGGCCGCTGATCTTGTCGAGCGTCTGCGCGCTCATCACGTTGAAGCCGAACCAGCCGACCGCGAGCACCCACGCACCGAGCGCGAGGAACGGGATGTTCGACGGCGGGTGCGCGGCGATCCGGCCGTCCTTCGCGTAACGGCCGTGGCGCGCGCCGAGCAGCAGTACGGCCGGCAGCGCGACCCAGCCGCCGAACGCGTGCACGACGACGGAGCCCGCGAAATCGTGGAACGGCGTGCCGAACGCGTGCGTGAGCCAGGCCTGCACGCCGAAGCGTTCGTTCCACGCGATCCCTTCGAAGAACGGATAGATGAAGCCGACGATGATCAGCGTCGCGACGAGCTGCGGATTGAACTTCGCGCGCTCGGCGATGCCGCCGGAGACGATCGCGGGAATGGCCGCCGCGAAGGTCAGCAGGAAGAAGAAGCGCACGAGCGCGTAGCCGTTGTGCTGCGACAGCGTGCCGATGTCGTCGAAGAACTCGACGCCGTACGCGATCGTGTAGCCGATGAAGAAATACGCGAGCGTCGACACCGAGAAGTCGACCAGGATCTTCACGAGCGCGTTGACCTGGTTCTTCTTGCGGACCGTGCCGAGTTCGAGAAATGCAAAGCCCGCGTGCATCGCGAGCACCATGACGGCGCCGATCAACAGGAACAGTGAGTCGACGCCGGATTTCAGACCATCCATGCCGTGGCTTCCTTGCGCAAAAAACGGGCAAGGAATGCAAATATCGAGCCAACTTGGTGAGCCGCCGCATGGAGTTGGTGCCCGGGCGCCGCGTGGTGAGGCATTCCGATGAATCGTGCACGGGAAGAGGGCGTAGCCGGCGCAGCCCGAGCGCGATGCCGGGTGCACGTGTGTGGTGCGACGCGTACGGAACTGGTGCGTGCGACGAGCCGGTTGGTGCGGCGTGGTGCGCGATGGTGCGTCGCGGCGCACCAGCCGGCGCGTCAGTGGCGCGCGAACAGCGGGGGCGGCCGCCGCAGCCGTAGCGCACACACCGACCAGTAGGCGGCGACGGTTGTCAGCCCGAGCGCGGCGAACGCGAGCGCCGCGAAGCCCGTGAGCGACTGGCCGTCGACGTCGGGGCCGAGGATGCCTTGCGCGACGATCAGCGCGGCCGTCCAGAAGCCGATCACGGCCTGCGCGAGCAGGCGCGCGGCTGCGACGCGGCGCGGGCGCCCGGATTCGGCCAGACGGTGCACCGACCGCGGGCGCAGACACAGGAACAGGGTGGCGGCAAGCAACGCGGCCAGGGCGATGAGCCAGTTGACGAGGAAATCCATGAGAAAAAGGGGGCACGTCCGAAGCGGGTTGAAGCTCGCCCACTTTAGAGTCCTTGCGTGTGCGATTGAATCAGACGAGTCCGAAATTGAAAGCCATTTTTAATGGCGGGGCGTGATTGGCCCTGTTCAACAGGCGGTATCATCGACGTCGGTCCAACCACGAGGCCGCGCCACGCGCGGCCGGAGATTGCTGATGAAGATGAAGACATCGCGGGCGCGTCGCGTGCCCGGGTCCGTACTGGCTGCCGTGGCCGCCGGTGCGCTGCTGTTGCTCGCGGGCTGCGAGAAGTCCGGTGCGCCGGTCACGCAACCCGATACGGCCGCGAGCGCGGCCGCCGATGCCGCGAACAACGCGGCCAAGGCGCTCGACCAGGTGGCGAGCACCGTCAACCAGCAGATCAACGCCGCGAAGGCCGGTATCGCGTCCGCGGCGTCGGCCGTGCCGCCGCTGTCCGCGAGCGGCCTTGCCTCCGCCGCGCAGGCGCAGATCGACGCGGCCGCTTCCGCGGTCGTCGCGCATGCGGCTTCCGAAGCCGGCGCGAAGATCGCCGAAGCCGGCAAGAAGCTGCAGCAGTGGAGCCAGCAGAATGCGTCGGGCGCCAAGCCCGCGAGCGGGGAGTGACGCGAGCTTGCATGATCCGCGAATTGTAATTATGATGGTTACATATGTCGCCGGCCGCAGGATGGGCCGGCGTCGTCAAGTGGGTGAGGAATGAATACCAGCAGCCGGTTCGCGTTTGCCGTCCACGTGCTTGCCTTGCTGTCGATGCAGGAAGGCGTGCCGCTGTCGTCAGACATCATCGCGGGCAGCGTGAACACGAACCCGGCGCTGATCCGCCGCCTGCTGTCGATGCTGGCGGCTGCCGGGCTGACCACGTCGCAGCTGGGCGCGGGCGGCGGTGCGCTACTGGCGCGCGAGCCCGGTGCGATCACGCTGCTCGACGTATATCGTGCGGTCGACGATGCGCAACTGTTCGCGCTGCACCGCGAGGCACCGAATCCCGCGTGTCTCGTCGGGCGGCACATCCAGGGCGCGCTGACCGACTACATCGGCGACGCGCAGCGCGCGATGGAAGCCTCGCTTGCCACGCGCACGCTGGCCGACGTCACGGCCGACGTGCTGGATCTGGAACAGCGTACGCAACATGACGTGCGCGCCGGCGGGTAACCGGCGGCAGGGCAGGAAGCCGGACGGCGCGCATGCGCGGTGTCCGGCGCAACGGGGGCTTTGCCCCGTTTTTTTCGATCTTATCTGTAATTAACATCGTTACATATTTTGCTTACTGGAGAATTGACATGACGCAACGTACCCTGAATATCGCGCTGTTCGGCGCCACCGGCACGATCGGCTCGCGTATTGCCGCGGAAGCCGTGCGACGCGGCCATCGCGTGACCGCGCTGTCGCGCCATCCCGGCGCGGCCGGTGACGGCATCACCGCGAAGGCGGCCGACCTGTTCGACGCGGCCAGCATTGCGGCCGCGCTGCCGGGTCATGACGTCGTCGCGAGCGCGTACGGCCCGAAGCAGGACGATGCGACGAAGGTCGTCGCGGCCGCGAAAGCGCTGGTCGCCGGCACACGCGAGGCGGGCCTGAAGCGGCTCGTGGTGGTGGGCGGTGCAGGTTCGCTCGAAATCGCGCCGGGCAAGCAGCTGGTCGACAGCGAAGGCTTTCCCGAAGCGTACAAGGCGCAGGCGCTTGCGCACCGCGATGCGCTCGCCTACCTGAAGACGGTCGACGATCTCGACTGGACGTTCTTCGCGCCGGCCGCGATGATCGCCCCGGGCGAGCGCACGGGCACGTTCCGCACGGGCGTCGGCAAGCTGATCGCGGATGCGCAGGGCAACAGCAGGATCTCGACGGAAGACTACGCGGTCGCGTTCGTCGATGCGCTCGAGCAAGGCAGCTTCGTGCGCGAGATCGCGACGGTCGCGTATTGAGCGTCGCGCCGGCCGGCGCGTGAGCGCCGGGCCGGCCGCGACGTGCAGGAACGCCAGGCGATTCCACCTTGACGGGCGGGATCGCCTGTTTCGTCTGGAGCGGGCTGCGTGCCGGCAGACGCGCACGACCCGCACGTGTACCGGATCGGTATTTACACTGGTCGACGCGGCGAGGCGGTTTTCATATTGTTCCCCGTTGTGCAGGATGAATAGAATAAATTTCTATCTACGAGGGACTGGAGAAATGGACGCCATCGATCGCAAGCTGCTGGAGCTGTTGCAGGCGGATGCCACGCTGCCGATCGCGGAACTGGCACAGCGCGTGAACCTGTCGCAGACGCCGTGCTGGAAGCGCGTGCAGCGGCTCAAGGAAACCGGCTCGATTCGCGCGCAGGTTGCGCTGTGCGATCCGCGCAAGCTTGGGGTCGGCACGACCGTGTTCGTCGCGATCCGGACGAACCAGCACACCGAGGAATGGGCGCAGCGGTTCACGCAGGCCGTGCGCGACATGCCGGAAGTGGTCGAGGTGTACCGGATGAGCGGCGAGACCGATTATCTGCTGCGCGTCGTGGTGGCCGGCATCGACGATTACGACCGCGTCTACAAGCAGCTGATTCGTACGGTGCCGCTGTTCGACGTCAGCTCGTCGTTCGCGATGGAGCAGATCAAGTATTCGACCGCGCTGCCCGTGCGCGACCTTGCCGAGCCGGCGTAGCGCGGCAACGAAACGGCGCGGGCGTGCAGCGCGCCCGCGGGTTCAGCGGCCGCGCGCCAGTGCGCGTGCGCGCTCGTCGGCCAGTGCGTCGCGGCGCACGAAATCCGCGACGAACGGGCTGGCCGGATGGTGATGCAGTGCGTACGGCGTATCCCATTGCGCGAGCTGGCCATCCTTCATCACGCCGATCCGGTCGGCGATCGCGAACGCTTCCGCCTGGTTGTGCGTGACGAGGATCGCGGTGTGGCCCGTGCGTTTCAGGATGTCGCGCAGCTCGAACGCGAGCCGCTCGCGCGTATCGACGTCGAGATTCGAGAACGGCTCGTCGAGCAGCAGCAGTTCCGGTGACGGCGCGAGCGCACGGGCGAGCGCGACGCGCTGCTGCTGGCCGCCCGACAGCTCGTGCGGATAGGCGCTGCCGGAATCGGCAAGGCCGACCAGATCGAGCATTTCCGCGACACGCATGCGCCGTTCGGTCTTCGGCATGCGCCGCAAACCGAACGCGACGTTGTCGGCCGCGCTGAGGTGCGGAAACAGCGCGTAATCCTGGAACATCATGCCGATGCGGCGCCGCTCGGGCGGCACGTCGAGCGACGGCGCCGCGACGGGCGCGCCGTCCAGCACAATGCGCCCCATGCGCACCGGTTCGAAGCCGGCGATCGCGCGCAGCACGGTGGTCTTGCCGCAGCCCGACGCACCGAGCAGGCAGCCGATGTCGCCGCGCGGCAGCGCGAGGCTCAGGCCGTCGACCACCGTGCGGCGGCCGTGCGGCGTGTCGTAGGCGAGGCAGAGGTCATCGAGTTCGAGCAGGTTCACGGTGTCAGGCTCCGATCTTGTGGCGGGTGCGGGCGAGCAGGATCACGGGCACGAGCCCGGCCAGCACGATCGCGAGGGCGGCGACCGCGCCTTCCTCGTAGGTGCCGCGCGCCGCTTCCGCATACAGCCAGGTGGCGAGCGTGTCGAAGTTCAGCGGACGCAGCAGCAGCGTCGCCGGCAATTCCTTCATGGCGTCGACGAACACCAGCAGTGCGCTCGTGGTGAGCGCGGGCCGCAGCAGCGGCAGGTGCACGCGGCGCAGCGTGCCGCCGGCCGTTTCGCCGAGCGAACGCGCGGCCTGTTCCAGCGACGGCGGGATGCGCGCGAGGCCGGCCTCGATGCTGCCGGCCGGGATCGCGAGAAAACGCACCGTGTAGGCGATCACGAGCGCGGCCGCCGAGCCCATCAGCAGCAGCCCGTCGCGGCCGAGTGCCGCGCCGAACAGCCGGTCGGCCGCCGCGAACGGGATCAGCAGGCCGATCGCGAGCACGGTGCCGGGCACCGCATAACCGAGGCTCGCGATTCTCGCGCACACGCGGGCCGGGCCCGCGCCTGCGCTGTCGCGTTGCGCGCGCGCGGCCCATGCGACGACGAGCCCGCACGCGAGTGTCGCGACGGTGGCGGCGGTGGCGATCGTCAGCGTGTTCGCGAGCCCCGTCATCAGTTGCGCGGACACGCCCCCGACGAGATGCAGCCGCTTGGCCGTCTCGACCGCGAGATACGCGGCCGGCGCGCCGAAGCCGAGCAGCACGGGCAGCCAGCCGAGCACGGCGGCGCCCCATGCGGCCGTACCCGTCAGGCGGCGCGGCGCGATCGGCCGCATGCGCCGGCCATGCGCATAGCGCTGGCGGCGGCGCCCGTAGCGTTCGAGCACGATCATGCCCACGACGATCGCGAGCATCGCGAGCGCGATCTGTGCGGCGCCGGCGAGATCGGACCGCGTGATCCATGTCGTGTACACGGATACCGTCAGCGTCTGCACGCCAAGGAATTCCGATGCGCCGATATCGTTCAGCGTTTCGAGCAGCGCGAGGCTCACGCCGACCGCGATCGCGGGCCGCGCGAGCGGCACGACGACGCGCCAGAACGTGGCGATGCGTCCCGCGCCGAGCGTGCGCGCGGCTTCGAGCAGGCTCGCGGACTGCGTGACGAACATCGCGCGCGTGCTCAGGTAAACATAGGGATACAGCACGAAACCGAGTACGAAGATCGCGCCGGGCAGCGAGCGCAGGTCGGGCAGGCGGAACTGGCGCGGGCTGTCGAAGCCGAGCAGCCAGCGGATCGCGCCCTGTACGGGGCCGATCGGGTGCAGCAGGTCGAGGTATGCGAACGCGACGATGTAGGTGGGCACCGCGAGCGGCAGCAGCAGTGCCCATGTGAGCACGCGGCGGCCGGGAAAGTCGTATGCGGTGACGAGCCACGCGCAGCCGGTGCCGACGATCGACACGATCGTGCCGACGCCCGCGAGCAGCAGCAGCGTATTGACGAGCGCCTGCGGCAGCACGAATTCGGCGAGATGCCGCCAGTGCGCGAGATCGGCGTCGAATGCGGCGCCCACGAGCACCGCGAGCGGCGCCGCGACCGCCGCGGCGATCGCCAGCGCCGCGAGCAGCCACACGCTGCCCG
>NZ_ASSI01000069.1:0-18880 GCF_000466765.1 Burkholderia sp. AU4i
GGGCTGCTGCAGGCCGGCGCGAGCGTGAAGGGCGAGTTCGAGAGCCGGCTGCGCGGCGTGATCGACGAGGCGATGTCGTCCGAGCGGCCGGCGATCCTGTTCATCGATGAAGTCCACACGCTCGTCGGCGCGGGCGGGGCGGCCGGCACCGGCGACGCCGCGAACCTGCTGAAACCCGCGCTCGCGCGCGGCCTGCTGCGCACGATCGGCGCGACCACGTGGTCCGAGTACAAGCAGTACATCGAGAAGGACCCGGCGCTGACGCGACGCTTCCAGCTCGTGCACGTGCACGAACCGGAAGAGGCGGCCGCGCTGACGATGCTGCGCGGTCTGGCCGGGAAGCTCGAGGCGCATCACCGCGTGCTCGTGCTCGACGACGCGCTGCAGGCCGCCGTCACGCTGTCGCACCGTTACATTCCCGCGCGCCAGTTGCCGGACAAGGCGATCAGCCTGCTCGACACGGCCTGCGCGCGCGTCGCCGTCAGCCAGCACGCGGTGCCCGCGCCGATCGAGGATGCGCGCCGCCGCATCGACAGCCTGGGCGTCGAACAGGAGCGGATCGGGCGCGAATGCGCGCTCGGCACCGGCGATACCGCGCGGCGCGATGCGATCGATCACGACATTGTCACCGCCCGGACCGAACTCGACCGGCTCGACACGCGCTGGCAGACCGAACGCGACGCATTGACGGCGATCGTCGATGCCCGCGCGCTGCTGCTCGACGACGACCCGTCGCACGTGCTCGACGCCGACGCGCGCGTCGCCGCTCAAACCCGTCTGTCGGCCGCCCAGCAGGCGCTGGCCGAGCTGCAGGGCGATGCGCCGCTCGTGCTGCCCGCCGTCGACACGCACGCCGTGGCCGCAGTCGTCGCCGACTGGACCGGCATTCCGCTCGGCCGGATGGTGCGCGACGAAACGCAGGCCGTGCTGAAGCTCGCCGATACGCTCGGCGAACGCGTCGTCGGCCAGAAGCACGCGGTCGAACTGATCGCCGAGCGCATCCAGACCGCGCGCGCCAGGCTGGACGACCCGAAGAAGCCGCATGGCGTGTTCCTGCTGTGCGGGCCGTCCGGCGTCGGCAAGACCGAAACCGCGCTCGCGCTGGCCGACACGCTGTACGGCGGCGAACACAATGCGATCACCATCAACATGAGCGAATTCCAGGAGGCGCATACCGTGTCGACGCTGAAGGGCGCGCCGCCCGGCTATGTCGGCTACGGGCAGGGTGGCGTGCTCACCGAGGCCGTGCGACGGCGCCCGTACAGCGTCGTGCTGCTCGACGAGATCGAGAAGGCGCATCGCGACGTGCACGAGATTTTCTTCCAGGTGTTCGACAAGGGCTGGATGGAGGACGGCGAAGGGCGCGACATCGATTTCCGGCATACGGTGATCCTGCTGACGTCGAACGTCGGCGCCGAGCGCGTGATGCAGCTGTGCCGCGATCCCGAGCGCCTGCCCGACGTGCAGACGCTCGCCGATGCACTGCGCGCGCCGCTCCTCGACGTGTTTCCCGCCGCACTGCTCGGCCGCTTGACCGTCGTGCCGTACTACCCGCTGACCGACGCGACGCTCGCGCGCATCGTCGCATTGCAATTGCGACGGATCGAGCAGCGGATCGACGCGCACCACGGTATCCGGCTGCGCTGCACCGACGCGGCGACCGCACTGGTCGTCGAGCGGTGCCGGACGATCGAATCCGGCGGCCGGATGGTCGACGCGATCCTCACGCATACCGTGATGCCGCGCATCGGCCGCGCGATCCTGCAGGCCACGCTCGAAGGCCGCACGCTGTCGTCGATCGAACTGAGCGCAGCCGACGGCGAATTCGCATACCGGTTCGACGAGGAGGAGACGACTTGAATCGCGTATTCACACTCGACAGCCCGCACGGCGACGACCTCAAGTTCCATACGCTCGACGGCAGCGACGAACTCGGCCGGCTGTTCGAATTCCGGATCGAGGCGCTCGCCGACAGTCACAGCCTGTCGCTGAAGGACATGCTCGGCAAGCCCGTGACGGTCCGGATCGAACAGCAGGATCTGTCGACGCGCTACCTGAACGGCATCGTGGCGCGCGCATCGCTCGCCGGGCGACGCGCCGAGCGGTACTACGGCTACGAGCTGATCGTGCGCCCGTGGCTGTGGCTCGCGACGCGCCGCTCCGATTGCCGGATCTTCCAGAACAAGACCGTGCCTGAGATCGTGCAGGAGGTTCTGTCGACGTACGGCTTTCCGATCGAGAACCACCTCACGGAAACGTACGTGCCGCGCGAGTACTGCGTGCAATACAACGAGACCGACGCCGCGTTCGTGTCGCGGCTGATGGAGTTCGAGGGCATTTATTACTGGTTCCGGCATGCGGAGGACACGCATACGCTGATGCTCAGCGACGCGATGTCGTCGCACACGGCGCTGCCCGGCTACGAGACGATTCCGTACATCGCGCGTGACCGCACCGCGATCGCTGACGAGGAGCATATCGACGGCTGGCTGCCCGCGCAGGAAGTGAGCGTCGGCAAGCACCAGACCACCGACTACGACTACACGAAGCCGCGCGCCGATCTTTCGTCACAGAAGGTCGATCCGCGTGGTCATGATCACGATAGCTTTGCTTCGTTCGAGTGGCCGGGCGGGTATCGCGACGATGCGCCCGGTGCGCATTACAGCCGCGTGCGGCTCGAGGAGCAGCAGGCTGAGCATGAGCGGGCGAGTGCCGATACCGATGTGCGCGGTGCTGCGCCGGGTTACCTGTTCACGTTGGCGCATTGTCCGCGTGCGGACCAGAACCGCGAATACCTGATCGTGCGGTGCCAGTACCGTTTCCAGGAGAACGCGTATGCGAGCGATCAGGGCGCGGAGGCTGTCGTGCATCAGACGATGATGCTCGTGCAGCCGTCGAGCCTGCCTTACCGGTCGCCGCGCGATACGCCGCGGCCGCGCACCAACGGGCCGCAGACGGCCACCGTGGTCGGGCCGCCGGGGGAGGAAATCTGGACCGATCAATACGGGCGCGTGAAGCTGCAGTTCCGGTGGGATCGGTATGGGCAAAGCAATCAGGATTCGTCGTGCTGGGTGCGGGTGTCGAGTCCTTGGGCGGGCGGTGGATTCGGGGGGGTGCAAATTCCGCGGGTAGGCGACGAGGTCGTCGTGGATTTCCTGAACGGCGATCCCGATGAGCCGATCGTGACCGGGCGGGTTTACAACGGCGAAAAGATGCCGCCGTGGGGGCTGCCGGGGAGCGCGACGCAGAGCGGGTTGCTGTCGCGCTCGTC
This sequence comes from Burkholderia sp. AU4i, assembly GCF_000466765.1. NCBI lineage: Bacteria > Pseudomonadati > Pseudomonadota > Betaproteobacteria > Burkholderiales > Burkholderiaceae > Burkholderia > Burkholderia sp. AU4i. The sequence continues at coordinate 3,272 of NZ_ASSI01000069.1, forward strand.
ACCGGGCGGGACGACCGAGCATGCGAATGCGTTCCGGTTCGAGGACAAGAAGGGCGCCGAGCAGCTGTGGATGCATGCGGAACGGAATTTCGATGCGGAGACGGAGCTCGATCATTCGCTTTCCGTCGGGAACAACCATACGCATACGGTCGGAAACGACGAGACGATGCAGGTGAAGAACAACCGGCAACGGAGCGTGGGGCAGAACGAGACGGTGAATATCGGGCAGAACCGGGTCGCGCAGATCGGGGCGAATGAGACGCATGGGGTGACGGGGAACCGCAGCGTGTCGGTCGATGGCAACAGTTCGCATACGGTGACGAAGGGGAATCACAACCTCGCCGTTGTCACCGGTACGCATGACGTCTTCGTCGAGGGGAACAGCACGCATGTTGTCGGTACCGGGTCGTATGCGACGAAGGTCAATACGGGAAGCCACTCCGTCGACGTGGCTCAGGTCGCGTCATTGGCGGCCGGCAAGTATATCGACATGGGGGCCGGAAAAAGCGGCGTGTCGATCAACAAGGATAACGTCGGGGTCCTGATTGGCGGACTCGCGAGCGATGTCGGTGTCGGCATTACCGGTCAGGGCGGCGGTGTCGACATCGCCGGATACGACAAGGGCGTGAGCATCTCCGGCTATGCGAAAGGCGTGACGATTTACGGCGAGAACGATCTCAATCTTTCAGGTAAATCGACCGCCAATCTTCAGGCACCGACGGTGAATATCGACAACGGCAAGAGCAGCTGCAACGTCAACGTCAATGCGACGAAGATCGTCCTGGCGACTGGCGGCGGCTCCATCACGCTCGACGGTTCCGGCGTGACGATCCAGGGAACGATTGCCCACATCAATTGATTTCGACCGGCAGCCTGCCGGTTGCCTGATGGCATACGAAGCATGGGAGACATTCGATGGAAAACGAATCGGATCAATTGACGGTTGATGAAACGCTCGAAGCGGAAACGATCGAAGCGCTGCGCCGGTTGTTCGACAACGATCCGGTGCCGGATCGGACAACGCCTGCCGAGCGCCGCGAATCATCGACGATGATCGGCGAAGTGACTGATACGCACCATCCCGATGCGATGGGCCTCATTCGCGTGAAGTGGGCATTGCGGGACGACACGACATGCGAGCGCTGGCTCGAATGCGTGGACGGCGTGAAGCCTCGCATCGGCGATCGTGTGCTGCTGCAATCGCCGGCGAACTGGCCCGAGTACCTGATCGCCGGGCTGTTGATGCGGAAAGGGCATGGTGATCCGGTACAGCCGGTGGTCGAGCCCGCGATGGCGCTTTCCCTTGAAGCCGGCAAGTGCGTGCAGATCGCGGATGCATCGGGCTGCCCGCTGTTGCAGGTGCGGGCCTCGCCTGACGGGCCTGTCGTCACACTGCTGAACCGAAACGTGAACATCGAAGTCGCCGGCAAGCTGCGGTTGAGTGCGCAGTCGCTCGAACTGGAGGGCGGGCGAGGCGGTGTCGATATCCGGACCGAGGCGGACACCGTGGTGCGCAGCCGGTACGTGCGTCTGAACTGAGAGGCAGCCTGACGCCATGCATCGCGAATTCGCCGCCATCGAATCTTCGATCGAAGCGTTCATCGATCAACCTGACGATCCGACGTTGTTGATCGAAGCGACCGATAACGACATCGTGCCGGTTCTCAAGATGATTCAATCGCTCGACGAACGAGTCGGCGATGCGGTATTCCTGAATTTTCCGTTTCCTTGCGACTCTGCCGAAGCGTATTTGCAGACCTGCATGGAGGCACTTGCACGTCAGATCGACGAAGCGAGCAGCGCGCGCGTCGAGCGTGGCGAAACAGGCTGGCTACCGTTGCCGCTGACCTGCACCGATCCGAGGCGCGCGCCGGCAACACGGCTGCGCGATGCCTTCACGCACGTTCGCACGCTGATGCCGGAAGGTACCAAGGTCGTCTGGGCGTGGTTGCCGTCACCGCTTGGCGATTTCGGCGGATTCGCGAAGTTGGTGCTGCAATGCCTGGCGCTGAACGGCTTTGAGGAATGGATGGAAGGACATCGATTCTGTATCCGAGATGACCGGAAGCATCCGTGCCTGATTCCGCTTGCACGCGACAGAAAGGCCGAGCATGTACTGATTCTTCCGGTCGATTTCTCGTCAGAGAAGGCGACCCGCCATCTGGTCGACATTGCAAACGATGCGGCCCATCCGATCGAGCAGCGCATGGGCGCCTTGATGCAGATTGCCGGGATCGACCTTGCGCATGGCAGGCTGCCCGACGCGCAGCGCAAGTACTACGCGCTCTTTTCGTTTCATGCGGAGCGGAAGGATTCGACCGGTTGCGCAGTCGCGTTGCACGGACTGGGTGACGTGGCGCTGCGTCATGGGTCGCCGCGTGATGCAAAGGACTGGTACCTGCGCGCGCTGCCTGCCGCGCTCGATGGCCGGAATCTGCTGGTCGTACTCAACGCGCTGATGGCGACGGGTGGCTGTTGCAACACACTCGGCGAGCACGCAAAGGCGGCGACCTATTTCGATCTGGCGAGCGGTGCTGCCGGCAGGCTGATGCTCGTGCACACGAAGATCGAGGCGATGGAGAAGGGCGGTGTCGCGTTGCTGGCATGTGGGCAGGCGGCGGAAGCCGCGAAAAGCTGGATCGTCGCGAAGGGCTTGTGCGAGAAGTTCGGCTGCGAACGGCAGCGCATCAACCTCCTCGATCGGCTCGTATCGCTTTATGGAAACGCCGGACTGAAAACCGAGGCGAGGGCGTACGAACTCGAAAAGGATCCGCACTACATGGCCCGGTTGCGAGGCGCCATGACGCCGGGCATGCGCGACACAATGGCGGGAAACGAGAGGGCACGACCGTGAGTGAAACGGCAAGCCGTTTGACGCGTGCGTCCGCGCCCACCGAGAGCCATACCGCGCCGTCTGAATCCAGGACCGACACCGCGTGCGATTCGCTGCTCGGTACGGTCAAGTCGACCTTCGATCCGTTCAAGCAGACGTTCTCGTCGGAAGGCGGCGCAATCCACCATGTCAGCGAGGCGGTGAATGCGCTTGCCTCCGTCCAGAGCATGCCGTCGCAGTTGCTCAATACGGGTATTGCGCAGATCCCGCTGCTCGACAAAATGCCGGGGATGCCGGCTGCGACGATCGGCGTTCCTCATCTCGGCACGCCGCATGCGCATGCCCATCCGCCGAGCAACGGCTTTCCGTTGCCCAGCGTCGGCCTGACGATCGGTAGCGGTTGTTTGAGCGTGTTGATCGGCGGTATTCCGGCCGCCCGCGTGCTGGATATCGGCTATGCGCCGACTTGCGGCGGATTGACGCCTTACTTCGACATTCAGACCGGATCGAGCAATACGTTCATCGGCGGAATGCGTGCCGCGCGCATGGGAATCGACATGACGCGGCACTGCAACCCGATGGGGCATATCGGAAAGTCCGGTGGGAAGGCTGCGAGCGCTGCGGAGAAAAGCGAAGAGGTGACGGGTCGGGCAAACGCGTTGGGGAGAGCAGGGAAGGCGTGGTCGGTTGGTAACGCGGCGCTCGGGCCGGCGTCAGGGGCGGCGACTGCGGCTGATGACGCGTCTCAAGGGGAGATCGGCGCGGCGGCGATGATGGCCGCGCAGACTGCCGCGGATCTCGCGTTCATGATGCTCGGCAACCTGATGGGCAAGGATCCTGGTATCGAACCGAGCATGGGGACATTGCTGCTGGGGAACCCGACAGTGTTGATCGGCGGGTTTCCGCTGCCAGACTCGCAGATGATGTGGCATGGGGCGAAGCATGGGATCGGGAAGAAAATCGAACCGAAATTGCCGAAACGCCTTCAGGAACTGAAGTGTGAGTTCAGGGGCGAGCCGATCAATCCCGTTACAGGGGATGTACGCAACGATTTCACGGATTATAAAACCGACGAAATCGTACCGTTCAAGTGGGGACGACACTACAGTAGCGGGCTGAATCGATATAGCGATAAATTGGGATATGGTTTTCGGCACACGTGGCAGCACGAGTTGCGTCTCTTACGTACACGCGCCGTTTACACCGATCCACGCGGTAGCGAGTATGCGTTTCCAAGAAGGGCCGATGGCGTCTATGAAGGATACTGCGATGGGTACGAGATCGAACAAGTTCAGGATCGGCGATTCATCCTGCGACATGCGGCGGAAGGGGAGATCGAGTTTGAGCGAACCGGCTCGATGGGACAGTCGCTTCGTTGTGTCGCATGTGTCCAAGGCGGGCAGCGCAGTGTCCTGAAATGGAACATCGAAAAAGGCATCGACAATGTCACGCAAATGGATGCCAATGGTCGTACTCGACGCATCGCATCATTCGAATACGATCAACTCGGCCGAATCACCAAGGTCGCCCTGACCGACGTCGGCGGACAGGTCAGCTGTATTGCCCGGTACGAATACGATGCAAAAGGTTGTCTGGTCAAAAGCCACAGTCCACTCGATGCAGTTTCGGTGCTTGAATATGATCATGCAAACCGAATCACTCGGCTCATCGGTCCGGACGGATATGCATTCTTCTATCGCTATGACAGCACGGGGCACTGCATTGCGAGTGCCGGCCAGGATGACATGTGGCGGGTTGAATTCGAGTACCGCCCCGGTCGCACGATCGTCACGGAAGGGGATGGCGGGAAGTGGACGATTCTCTATAACGATGCAGGAACAATCACGCATGTCGTCGATCCGTATGGCTGCGCGACCGAATACGTATTGGGCCCATACGGGTACATCACCGACGAAATTGACTCGGGCGGCCGCACACTACGTTGGCTGTACGATGCACGTGACGGCAATTTCGGCCGCCTCGATCGATTTGGCAATCTGTGGCCAGCAAAGGACCAATTGCCAAAGTTACCGAATCCCCTGGCGCACGAAGTACCGAACTCGATGCGTTGTTTGATATGGGGAAGCGTCAGCGATTCGGACACGGCCGAAACAGTGATGCTCCCATATCAAATCAACGTCTGCGCACAGCGAATCGGCAGCGCACGCATGCGGCACGTTATCGACGAAAGAGAATCTCGCGACGCTGCCGGCCGATTGCTCCGACGCATCGGAAAAGGAGATTATGTCGAGCGCTTTGAATACGACGCGAGCGGAAATCTGCTTCGTCAATTCGATCGAGACGGCGCCGTGACCAGCTTTACCCGTTGCTCGTGGAATCTGCTGGCTAGCGAGCAAAATTCACTCGGCGAAACGATTCGTTATCGATACACATCTCGCCGGGAACTTGCATCGATTACCGACGCGAACAACAACGAGACATCCTACGGTTACGATTTCAAGAACCGAATTACAACTGTCGTTCGACATGGTCGATTGCGGGAGCAGTATGTCTACGACGATGGTGATCGAATGATCGAGAAGTACGACGGCGCAGGCAACTGGCTGCTTAAGCTTGCAATCGGAGAAAACGGCTTGCCTAGCACCAGAACATTGTCGTCCGGCGGCAAACATATCTACGAATACGACCACTTCGGTCACCACACCAAGGCATCGACCGAGGCACACGAGATCACTCGCACGTTTGACGGGCAGGGGAGACGGACTTCGGACAAGCGGGACGGCTTGGGCGTTGAGCACCACTACGACGGCAATCGATTGAGACGAACCATCTACTTCAACAGATTTGAAGTCAGCTACACGTCTGCCGCCAATGGGGAGACGTCGATCGGAACACCGGTTGGCGGCGTTCACAGTCTGCAACGTGGCAGAGACGGTCGGGTTCTAATGCTATTGGGAAATGGCACGCACGCTTGCTACACGTTCGACGATCTTGGGCGCTGCACGGGGCGCATTATGTGGCGCACTGACCATTCCTCAATGATTCACCAAGTCGAATACGAATATAGCGGAACGGGCGAGCTTCAGCGCGTAACGGACAGCGCCAAGGGAGACACCCAATATCAATACGATGGCGCACATCGCTTGATCGGCGAGGTGCAGGACGGTTGGCAAACCCGCCGGTACACCTATGATGCAGCGGGGAACCTTCTGTCGACGCCGACGTGTTCTTGGCTACGCCATACCAGTGGAAATCGTTTGTCGACAACGTCGCGTGGCCAATTCCGATACAACGAGCGCAACCATCTTTGTGAAGCAATCGTGGGCAATGGTCGACGTACCTTGTATCACTATGACAGCATGGACCTGCTGGTCAGGATCGAATGGAGCGATCGAAATGAAGTGTGGACCGCGAAATACGACGGCTTGTGTCGACAGACTCGTGCAGGAACGGGGGATCGTCAGACCGAGTATTACTGGGACGAAGACCGGTTGGCCGCACAACTCGAATCGAACGGAAATTTGCGGATTTTCGTTTATGCCCACACGGAGTCGCTCGTCCCGTTTCTGTTCATTGACTATCCTGATATCGATGCATCTCCAGAGTCGGGGCGCGTGTATTACGTCTTCTGCAACCAGGTAGGCATGCCCGAGCGCATCGAAGATGCCAGCGGGGCACCGGCATGGCTCGCTAAGGACATCGATCCATACGGAACCATCCATGTCGCGGAGGAGAATTCGGTCGATTACGATTTGCGTTGGCCAGGTCATTTGTTGGACCGTGACAGCGGATTGCACTACAACCGGTTTCGATCGTACAGCCCATCGCTGGGACGGTATTTGCAGTCCGATCCGATCGGATTGGCAGGCGGGATCAACCTCTATGCGTACCCCTCCAATCCTGTCGGTACGGTAGATGTGCTTGGCCTGACAGCGTTGCACGATGCAAATGAGGAAAGCGCCCACCATGCTCCAGACGAAACGACGGCAGCCGGCCCGATGCGGGAACAGAGCAAACGCGAACAGGCTCGCCTTGCCAAGGAAGCAGAGTACGAAGCAGCAATTTCGAAGCTGAAGCAGAGGCTGGATGCACTCAACGCAAAACGAGGAAAGTTGCTGGAGAAGAACGACTGGCTTGAATCAGGTAACGATATAAATTTAAACCGTCAGATCAAGCTGATAACTGACGAGCGTGACAACGTCAAGGAAAGCATCGACAAATTCCCCCGCTTGAGATCAAGGGAAACCGAGTTCCGTGGCGACTATTCGCAGGAAACACATCTCGAAATGATCAAGCGATATACGGTCGAAGGCAAGAAGTGGGCACGAGAGGGCGATATCAGCGGCTTGCCGGTCGACCCGAATAAAAACCCGGCCGGCTTGGTTGCCCAGCGGGACCAGTTAAATTGGGTGGATGGCAATGGCACGAGAATTCCGTACTACAAAAAGGAGCCCGATGGATCGTACGCACTCGATGCCAATGGCAACAAGATCACCAACTTGACGTACGATCACCACGTCTCAGCCGCGCAAATGTATAACAAGGGCGCAACCATCGAGCGACGAAGTCCATTTCCGGACGGCCCCGTTACTGAGACCAAGCGTTACCCGCCCGGTTGCAACACAGATCGAGCCACTCGAGATGCTTTCCATGACGATCCAGACAACCTTGTCGCAATGGGTCGTAGTGCCAACTCCGCGAAAGGAAGCGCGTACGATTACGATGTTCCAACCGGAGACAAATACAAGCCATGACACAGGAATTCGAACGCCGCTTCCTGAGCGCCCTGGAGCCGGCTCCCGAGCAGAAAGGGGATGGCATCTTTTGCTGGAAGGCATTCGATCGTGATACGTTCGAATATTATCTCCGCTTCATCGGCGATCGAGGTTGCAAGATTCACTACACCACATCGCGCAGGTCCGATCCACGTGAAATTCCGTCTTTCCTCAGTGAATTCACCAGCTCGCAACTCGATGCCGTGAATGACGCAAACCCGATTGGACTGTTTCCGAATATCGCCTTACGCGACACGACTTTCGATCTCGGGGTACTTGTCCATTCGTCGCTGATCAACGGATCGCTCACCGAAAAAACTGATGCGCTCGGCGAACATATGTATACCGTCTTTCCAGCATACCGATGCGAGTTTCCACTCGTCGAGCCGTCATACCAGGCCGATTTACGACTTCAAAGAGTCATCGAATGGGCAGACTGGAGTCGAGCGCCTGCGCCTGCACTGCGTGCCAGATTTTCGCTCACCAGTGGTATTCGGAGCGCCGACGGTGGCGAAATGCATCTGCTCAGGCTCGACGAGTTGACACCAGTGATGGGGGATGCTGTCGATGTCGGAGGAACTATTGACGTTGAGAATTTCGAGGGCAAACGTGCGCGCCTGAAATACACAGGCGACGAATGTGAAATCGAACTAGAGAACTTTCGCCGGACGATAGCAGGCAGTGAATCACCTTGCTGGTTACAGGCATTCCTGGTCAAGGGTGTGATTGCAGTCGACATGTGACGAGTGCCTGGTAGACCCATCAAGGTTGCCGGATCTTCTGTCAGATCTTATATTTTACATAACGTGAATTATCAGCATGACCGATTGTAGTAGCTTTTTAGATGGAATGGTCGCCTCCCGCCTCAACGGGCCGTCCGGCGCCGCAATCTCGCGTCCAGAGCATGCGACATTGCTGTTTCGGCAGCCCAGCCGCCAAGGAGAACCAAATGGAACCCACAACCATTGCCATCGATCTGGCCAAGCGCGTTTTCCAGATTCATTATGTCGAGCCTGAAACCGGCGCGATTCACAGCAAGGTACTCAAACGTGCCCAGCTCGCGCCGTTCTTCGCCAACCGGCCGGCGAGTCGCGTCGTTATGGAGGCTTGTGGCAGCGCTCATCATTGGGCCCGGGTCCTGGCACGGCTTGGCCACGACGTGCGGCTCATCGCAGCTCAGTTCGTGCGGCCGTTTGTGAAGTCTAACAAGAATGATGCGTCTGACGCCGCGGCGATCTGGGAAGCTGCCCAGCGTCCCGGCATGCGGTTCGTGGCCGTTAAGACCGAAGACCAGCAGGCCATGCTGGCGATGCACCGGATACGCCAGCAACTGGTCCGGATTCGCGTCATGCAGGTCAACCAACTTCGCGGATTGCTCTACGAGTTCGGCGTCGTGTTGCCTCAAGGCCGTCGTGCATCGATCGAAGCCGCCAAAGCCGCGCTGGCGTCACTGGCCGACGAGTTGCCGGCCATGCTGCTAGACAGCCTGCAGGATCAGCTTTCGCGACTCCGTGCGCTCGATGAGCAGATTGCTCGGATCGAGCAACGCATTCTCAGTTGGCGGCGCAACGACGATGCATGCCTGCGCATCTCGGAGATTCCGGGCGTGGGCGTACTCACGGCAACTGCCGCGGTTTCGGTCATTGGACAGGCAAGAACGTTTCGCTCGGGGCGGGAGTTTGCCGCCTATCTCGGTCTCGTGCCGCGGCAGAACGGTTCGGGAGGCAAGATCAAGCTCGGTGGGATCAGCAAACGCGGTGACGTTTATCTGCGGACGCTGCTGATCCACGGCGCGCGATCGGTCATCTCGAGCTCAAAGCACTTGCCGGAGCGTTTGCATCAGATGCTGTCCCGACGACCAACGAACGTCGTTGCTGTTGCACTCGCAAACAAGATGGCGCGAACAATCTGGGCGCTGCTGGCGCATGGCCGAACGTATGAGGCAGCACCGTCGCAGTAGTCAAGCTTCAATCCCTTTATCCCATCCACGGTTGCACAGGTGATGCTGAAAGATGGCAAGACAGGTTGGACCGCGCAAGGGCAAGCCTGAGACATTTCTCGGACCTAGAGTCCGCTATTTAGATTAGGAACCTTGCGGCGAAATCCATCGGGGCCGGCAGACACGTCCTGCGATCGAGTCCGGATATAAGTCCGCAACCACCCTCCTCGCCACGATCAAAATTGCCTTGCAAATGGGAGGCGACCATATAAGAAATGTCGTGTTTGGACCTCGGTAAGCTTACCGGCTCTTTGCGGGACCACGGAGCCGGCCATGTATCCAGGTGCACTGGTGACACTGAACATGCGAGAACTCGACCGTCTGAAGGTAATCCAGGCCGTGGTGGACATGGGACTCAAGCCCGGACGCGCGGCCGAGCGACTCGGGCTAACAACGCGGCAGATTCGGCGACTGGTCGGCCGACTGCGTGAGCACGGGCCGCAAGGCCTCGTGTCTCAACGGCGCGCGAAGCCCAGCAACAATCGATTGGACAGCATGACGGCCGACCGGGCGCCGTCGATCATCCGCGCTCGCTACGCCGATTTAGCCCGCCGCATCAAACCAGATACGCGGCCACTTCCTCCGGCGTCAGGAACCGCACCAGCGTCACGGACGGGTTCTGCGCCGGATGACAGGCGCCATTGAAGCCGTTCCAGCTCCTCTTGATACCCTCTTCCGTCTCCAGCGCGATCAGCACGCATTTACCGTGCTTGCGGTGGCTGCGCAACGGCGCTTCGCCCCATGCGAGCGCCAGATTGTCGACCAGCACGCCGTTCGCGTACGCATGCGCCTGCAGCCAGTGAAACTCCGACGAATCCTGATCTTCGTCGCCGCTCCTCGGCGCGATCGACTTGCCGACGCGCAGCGTCCGCGCATGTTCGCCGATCAGGCGCTGAAGCAGCGTGAACGCATGGAACGTGTTGTTGACCGCATGCGCACTGGCGACGAAGCCCGTGCCGGAAGCCGGCAGCACGACGACGCACTCCGGTTCGTAGCTCAACGCCGACGCTGCACACAGAAAGTGCAACTGATCGAACGGCAAACTGTCGTTGTCGGTGATCCGCTCCAGCAACGCCTGCAGCGCGGTGTCGGCCACGAGATCGCCGTGATTGTCGCGATCGCGCATCAGCATCGCCATCAGCGGCAGGACGAGCGTATCGACCGCGTCCCGCAACGCATCGATTTCCCGGCCCTGTCGCCCGTCGAGCGCATCGAGCCGTTGCCGGGCGGCATGCCAGTTGAGCCGTTCGTCGTCGGTGGCGCCGTCGTCGTCATCCTCGACTGCCCTTGCGCAAAACGGCGCGAGTTCAGGCAGCCACGCCCCAAGCCTTGCCAGCGCGGCCGGAAACAGGATGCGCGGATCGGCCCCACCCTCGACGATCGCGCCACCGAGCAACGCCAGCAACGCCGCGCGATTCGGATGCAGCGCCGGCAGTTCGGCCGCACACGCGTGCAGGATCGCGTCGGCGCGGCGACGATCCTGCGCCTGCGCACGCAGTTCGTCGACTTCGGCCAGTGCGAAGAAGTCGTCCAGCGTGAAGAGATCGGTTTCGTCGAGGACGGGCCGGTGCAGGACGGCAAGGAGTTCAGGTGTCAGCTGCGTCATGGTTGGCATGGCATGAACGGGCGAATGGGCGACAGGCGTGACCGAGGCGGTCGGCGTGTCGGTTTGCAGACGTGCGGTTCAGACGGTCATTCAAATTGGAAGCCTTTGTTCGGCGCGTGCTCCTCGTCGATATACGTGCCCTGAAAATCCACGTCGTTGCCGTGGCCGAGCACGGTCCCGCATTGACCGCGCTGTTCGACTTCCATCTGCGCACCGTGAATGGCGAAATCGAGCTGGCAGCCGTCGGCGCCCACGTGGAATGCCTTGCCGTCGGCCCGCACGACGGCGTCTGCCTTGTATTCCCGTCCACTGTTTTCACCGTTCCACGACGACGCGTCGAACGTCAGCCGTGCCGCATCGGCATACGGGTTGAGGTGAATCATGATGATTCCGCCGCGATTGCGCGGCAACGGCCTGGACGAAATCTCCAGGAGCGTCCACGTTTGCGACCAGTGGAAGTCGTTGATGTCGAGCACGATTTCGGGGTTGGGCTGGGAAAGCTGCTGCAGCCGCCGGAGATAGCTGGTACGCAGGCAGTCGACGTCTCGTCCGCAGGCATCCCGTTGGCTTCGCCAGCCGCGCTGATCGCGCTTCAGTCCATTGAGGCCGGAGTCGCCGTGCGACCGGTCAACGCGTTGCGGCGCAAGCGACCACGCGATCGCGAGCTGATCGTCGAGTTTCGACAACTCGGGGACGGCGCATATCGTTTGCTCCGCCGGTTGTCTGGCCAGATGGCAATTGAAGGACGCGGCGTATACGGTGCCGGCGAACCAGAAGGACGCCGGCAGCAGTGCGATGCGGGCCAGCGTCCGGAGGGCAATCGTTGTCTTCATGTCGAATGGGATGAAGGTGAATGGTCATGCAATGGTCACGTGTTACTCCCGCATCCCCTCCAGATCGCGGATCAACTCGCTCGCCGAGATATCGTCGAGCGTCGACAGCGCATCGGGTTCGCGAATGCTGCCCCAGTTCGACGGCGAACCGGCCTGCAACGCGCCAAGTTGCTGATCCGGATTCATGTCGACCGCCCCGACGAAGATCCCCGGGTCCAGCGACAGTTCGATCACCTTGCCCGCGCCGAGCGGCTTCGTGAAATACCAGATGCAGCCGGCATCCTCGACCTGGCCGCGCCGCCAGCCCTTGTTGACGAGCCCGAGCACGCGGCCGGTCGGCACCTTGACGCCCTTCCAGCGTTCAAGCTGCCGCCCGTTGCGCTCGTCGTCGGTCAGCCGGTACACGTCGCGACCGAGCTGCGCGAACGGCTGCAGCAGCTCGTAGTCGGCGAACACCTGCCCGAATGCGGCGGCATCGGCCGGCGCGATCTCCAGCGCATGCGGCACCCCGATGCGGATCGTCGCGCCCTCCGGCAACGTAAATGCATCGTCGTCGGCAGTCGCCGCCGTGCCGTCTTCCGCCACCCGGAAGCAGGCCTGCAGCGTGCCGCCGAAGTTGCCGCCGTCGTCGACTTCGTACACACCCCAGACAAGGCGCTGGACAAGGTGGCGCACGAGCGGATGCTCGGCGAGAAACGTGCGAAACACCTCGGGTGTCCAGCGGCGGCGCCCGCACATCGCCACCTCGAGCCGCGCGACCTGCTGGCTCGCGATGGTGCGCGCATCCTTCTTCAGCACCTTGAAGCGCTCGACCGCCTCCTTGCCCTTCACGGGATCGTCGGTCTTCTTCGGCTTCGGCAGGTCCGCGAGCCGCGCGCCGGCCACGCCGTCGGCGCCGGTCTCGCGCACATACGGCTTGAGCGTCTCGTCGAAGCCGACCCGGAATGCACGCGGACCGAAGTCGAGCAGCATCGTCCCCTGTTCGTCGAGCCCGAGATCCGGCGCGAGACGGTCCTCCAGCTCCTCGGACGACAGCCCGCGCGCTTCCGCGATCGCATCGATCTTCTCTCGCGCGCGGTCCTGCAGCGCGCGGAACTTGACCTTCTGCGCGATGCCGTTCAGCAGCATCAGCGCGACGTCGCTGCCGATCGAGGCCAGCACGTCGAGGCCGGTCGCCGCGCGTGCATGCGCCGATTCGCCGGGCCACGTGCGGATCAGCGGCGTCAGCTTGCGTGCGGTGTCGTCGTTGCCGAACAGGCCCAACGCGGTGAGCGCCCACCCCTCCTTGCCCGGCGCGCCGGCATCGAGCCATGCGTTGAAGCAGTCCCACGCGAAATCGGCCAGCGACTCCGCCGTGCACGCGTCCTTCACGACATCGATGCCGACGTAGACGCCTTCACCGGTCGGGAACGTCAGCATCTGGCCGAGATGGTCGAGCGCGTCGTCCGGCAGCGCCTTGCCATTTTTCAGCACCGGCCGGCGCCAGCCGCGCGGCTGCCAGAATTCGGGCAGCTTGCTGCGCTTGGTCGGAAAACGGTCGAGCGGGCTCTCATCGAGCACGGCGCGCACCGCTTGCGGCACCGCGTCGTCGGCATAGCGCGAGGCGACGTCGATCAGCAGCGCCTCGTGGCCGTTCGCCTGCAGCAAACGCAGCGCCGCGCCGGCGCAGTCGCGCGCTTCGCCCGGCTTGCCGAGCGACGGTGCGATCAGGCCGCAGGCCGCATGCTCCGGAAACTTCAGCAGCCACGCACGGCCGTCGTCGCGCAAGGTCTTCAGCTTCGCGAACGCGCGGGCCGCGATCGGCGCGCATTCGACGGCGCCGTAATTCAGCGCGTAGCCGAAATTCTCGGTCGGCTTGTTGCGCACGGTCGCGATGAGGCCGGGCAACGCGGGCAGGCCGAAGGTCGCCATCAGCAGGGTCACGCCCGCCGTGCTGTGTTCGCCTGCCACCGCGTTCCAGATGTCGACGGCCACCGCGGCCGGCAACAGCGTCAGGTATTCGGCGCGCAGCCAGTACCAGAAGTAACGCTCGCGCTTGCGCGCGTCGATCATCGCGCGCCACGCGGCGACGAACGCCGGCGCGTCACCGTGCCGGATCGCCTTCGCCGCCGCCTCGCCGAGCGGCCCGTAGTATTTTTTGCTCGCGTCGAAACCGAGGCCGTCGATCAGCGTCATCGTGTCCTTCGACGCCGCGGCGAGCCGCTTCACTTCCCACTGGTCTGGCGTTTTCGCCTGCTTGCGCTTCGCTTCGTCCCAGCATTCGACCGCTGCCAGTTCGAGCGGCTCCAGCGTGAGCGCAGCCGCCCGCTTCTGCCGCGCGGCAAGCCAGGGGGGCGCGGCCAGCACACCCGGCAATTCCTCGGCCGATGCGACCTCGGCCGGGCCGGCCAGCAGCGCGAGGAGCTTGTCGATCACGGCCTGGGCCGGTGCGTCGAGCCACGGCCGCAGCCCGTCGACGTGCGCCGTATGCGCGCGCAACAGGCGCGTGAGGCTCGGCGTCAGCAGCCCGGCATCCTTGCCGCCCGCGGCCACGAGCCGCGACAGCGCGACCATGCCGGCCAGCGGCCAGCGATCGAGCGACAGCGACAGGCGCGCGAGCGCGCCCTTCGAACCGCTGGCGACCTTCGCCAGCGCAGCCACCGCGTCGGGCGTGCCGATCGCGGCGAGCGCGTCGCCCGCCTCGTCGGCGGCAGCGCCGCGTTCGAGCACGTCGAACGCGGCGCTGCCGCGCTCGCGCAGCACGGTCGCGACCATCCGCGACATTCCCCAGAACTCGCGGCCATAGCTGTTCGGCCGGATTCTCCCGGCCACCGCGATCGCATCGGGATCGGTCGCGGTCAGCAGCATCCAGTGCAGTGTCTCGGGCACGTCGGGTTCAGCGCTCAGCCTGCGCACCAGCGCATTCGACAGCTGCGGCACATCGGGCAACAACAGTGCGGGTATCGGCTGGCGGGTCGGGTGCAGCGCCGGCAACGCGGCCTCGATCCTGTCGACGCAGGCCTGCCAGTCCGCCTCGCTCGCCGCGGCAAGATGCTCGCGCAGCGCCGCCTCGCCGCCGACGATCGGCCCGCGCCAGCTCCCGCGCACCGGGCCTTCGACATGCGTCGAGAAACGATGGAGGCGGCGCTGCGCCTGACGGTCGTAATCGGCGTGCACGTGGATTTTCAACGCGTCGAGCAGCATGTCGATCGCGCCCGTCAATCCGTATTGCGCAACCAGGTAGTCGGCAACCGGGCGGCCGATCGTGGTTTCGCCGTGATAGTCGCCCACGGTCATCGCCAGTGCGAACAGCACGGCGTCGGCTTGCGCGTCCGCCACCGGCCCGGCGATCGGCGTACGCGCGGCCAGCCGGTCGAGCATCCGCTGGGCGGCCGGGCGCAGCGTCGCGTCGGTCGCGCCGATGTCGATCGAGTACCCGTCCTTGCCTTCGATCTTCAGCCACGCAGCGCGCACGTCGAGCACGGTCACCGGGACGGGAAAACGGCGGGACGCATAGGCTTCGCGCAGGATCTGCGGCGACAGCCGCACGGGATCGCCGTGCATCAGCCACGGCGGAGCGCCGCTGTCGGCGACGGCGGGTGCGGCAGGCGCCGGCGCGGCGG
>NZ_ASSI01000070.1:0-49542 GCF_000466765.1 Burkholderia sp. AU4i
GTGAGCCAGCCGCCGAGCGTCGGCCCGACGATCGGGCCGAGCTGGCCTGCGGTCGACACGAACGCGATCGCCGCGACGTACTGTTCGCCCGGCACGCGCCGCAGCACGGCGAGCCGCCCGATCGGCAGCAGCATCGAGCCGCCGATGCCCTGCAGCGCGCGCGCGGCGACGAGCTGGCCGAGCGTATGCGACGCCGCGCAGGCGATCGATGCGAGCACGAACACGAGAATCGCAATCGAGAACACGCGGCGCGTGCCGAACCGGTCGGCCAGCCAGCCGGACGCCGGCGTGAGCATCGCCATCGTCAGCGTATAGACGACCACGACGGGCTGCATCGCGAGCGGCGACGCGTGCAGGCTTTGCGCGATCGAAGGCAGGGCGGTGTTGACGATCGTCGTGTCGAGCGACTGCATGAAGAACGCAGCGGCGACGATCCAGAGCAGCGCGGAGTGTGTGGGTTCCCGGGACATGGCGAATTCGATGGTGCAAAGGCCGGCGCGGGCGGCGCGTCGGCACGGCACCAGCCGGTCTTCAAGCGCACGATGGTACCGATTCCGGCGATCATCGGGAAGCTGCCTGATGATGTTGACTGTCATCGGAAACAACGATGACAATGCGGGATGCTCAATCCCGTCTGGCTCAAGACGTTCGCGACCGTCACGAACTGCCGCAGCTTCACCGAAGCGGGCCGGCAGCTCGGGCTCAACCAGTCGAGCGTCAGCGAACACATCCGTCGTCTCGAGGAAAGCGTCGGGCGGCGTCTGTTCGTGCGCGACACCCATTCGATCGCGATGACGGCCGATGGCGAGGCGCTGCTCGTGCATGCGAACGTGATCCTGCAGGCGCTGAACCGCGCGGAATCGCAATTCCGCAAGCCGAGGCTGCAGGGCCTGGTGCGGCTCGGCGCGCCAGACGATCTCGCGCTCGTCGCGTTGCCTGACGTGCTGGCCGGGTTTCGCGCCGCACACCCGGACGTCGCGCTGGAGATCACCACCGGCATGACGAGCCGGCTCTACGAAGGGCTGGACGCGGGGGCGCTCGACCTGATGATCGGCAAGCGGCGGCTCGGCGAGCGGCGCGGCACGCCGCTCCTGCGCACGCGGCTCGAGTGGGTCGCGCGGCCCGGCACCGTCGTCGATCCGGAGCGGCCGCTGCCGCTCGTGCTGGTCGCCGAGCCGAGCGTGACGCGCGCGATCGTCCTGAACGCGCTCGCCGAGAAGGGCATCGGCTGGGAAGTCGTGTGCTCGAGCAGCAGCCAGCCGGGCTGCATCGCGGCCGCGCGCGCGGGGCTCGGCTTGACCGCGACGTCGCACTATTTGTCGACGGGCGGGCTGGCGCCGCTGGTCAACGGCGGCGCGCTGCCCGTGCTGCCCGACATCGAATTCATCGCACTGGCCGCGAAGCGGCTCAGCCAGCCGGCGCGCACGTTGCTCGAATTGCTGGAAGCGAGCGACCTGAGCACACCGGGCGCGAACGCGTAACGGGCTCGCCACGCGCGACGCGCCCGGTTCCGGCGCCCGCTCAACGCGATGTGATGCGCTCCGTCACGCGGCCATCATGCGACCGTCATGCGGCCCGCTTCTGCGAAATCACCAGCAGCGCGCCGTTCTTGTCCTCCAGCACCGCGCGGTATTCGTGCGGCCCGGCCTGCACGGGCACGCGCACCGACGCGCCGGCCTTCACGACCCGCGCCATCGCCGCATACAGGTCGTCGTCCTCGTCGACGCGCAGCGTGAGCGCCGCGCGCTCGACGATCTGCTCGTCGCCCGCGACCAGCGCGATCGTCAGCGGGCCGCCGTCGAGCGCGCAATAACGATCGCCGTCGCGGAACTTCACGTTCAGGCCCAGCCCGTCGACGAACAGCGGCAGCGCCGTGTCGATGTCGTCGACGGGATACAGCAGCATCGATACCTTCATCCCGGATCTCCCTTGTCTTGATGTGGGCGGCGTGCAACGTGCCGCCGTTCGATGCTAGCGCGCCGTTCGCGCGCTCACGCAGTCCGATCGGATGACCGTGAAACCCCTCTGTCCCCGCACGCGTGCCGATACTCCGAACAGACGATGCCCGCGCCCGGCCGCGCGCCGACACTCCCATCCGTGGACCGTCGCTATTCGTCCGTATCGTGCGGGCGGGCTGCGCGACCCCGACTCGTCCAACATACATGGAGACGCACGCAATGAAGTTTTCCCTCATCTACGAAGCCCAGACCACCGACGCATCGCGCGAGGGCGACCACCGGGTGTTCAAGGAGACGGTCGAACAGGCGCTGCTCGCCGAGCAGGTCGGCTTCGACACGATCTGGTGCGTCGAGCACACGTCGCTGACCAACTATGCGCACATGAGCGCGCCGGAAACCTTCCTTGCGTACCTGGCCGGCCGCACGACGCGCATCGGCCTCGGCCACGGCGTCGTGTGCCTGCCGCCCGCGATGAACCACCCGATCAAGGTCGCCGAGCGCGTCGCGCTGCTCGACATCCTGTCGGGCGGCCGCGTGCATTTCGGTGTCGGCAAGGGCGGGAGCCAGCAGGAAGCCGGCGCGTTCGGCTACGACCTCAACGAGCTGCAGCCGATGATCGACGAATCGATGTACCTCGTGCCGAAGATGTTCGTGCAGGACGAGATCGAGCACGACGGCAAGTACATCAAGATCCCGAAGCGTCCGATCCACCCGAAGCCGTTCCAGGATCCGCACCCGCCGATGTACCTCGCGTGCACCAACACCGACGCGCTGCTGCGCGCCGGCCAGCGCGGGATGGGCGCGCTGGTGCTCGGTTTCGGCGGCCCCGATGAAGTCGCGAAGAAGAACGCCGTGTATCGCGAAGCGTGGGCGAACCGCAAGCCGGAAGACCAGGTCGGCTTCCGCCCGACCCAGCACCTCGCGGCGCTGTGCCCGACGGTCGTGATGGCCGACGGCCAGGCCGCCCGCAAGATCGGCATCCGCGGCCAGCGCTACTTCATGGAATCGCTCGCGTACTGGTACACGGGCGGCGAGCGTCCGGACCCGGCGAAGTGGGGCGACGACCTCGTGCAGGCCGACACCGGCGAGATGGTGATCCGCTCGCGCTTCGCGTCGGAGGAAGTCGTCGTGAACTTCGCCGATCCGGCGCTCGCGATGATGAACCCGAACCACGCGTACGGCACGGTGGACGACTGCATCGGCTATGTCGGCCGCCTGCAGGAAGCCGGCGTGGACGAAGTGCTGTTCCTGTGCCAGATGGGCACGGTGCCGCACGAAGCGCAGATGGAGACGATCCGCAATATCGGCGAGCACGTGATCCCGTTCTTCAACAAGGAGAAGGAGCGGGCCTGCGCGTAAGGCGGGGCGGGCCGCGCCCGTCGTCCCGTCCGGTCGGACGATGCGGCGCGGTCGCGCGAAGCCGACCATCGGTGGTGGCGAGCATCGCCCGCGGCCAGGCCGCGCAGAACAACCATGAACGAGAGCGGGGCGGGCGCCGCGGCGCATGCCCCGTTCCACAGGAGACATTCGTGCATCGCGACAACGATTCGAACGCATTGGCCGCCACGCTGGTCGCCCGGGCCGAGGCGCTGGCGCCGACGCTGGCCGGCCGCGCCGCGCAGGCGGAAGCGCTGGGCCGCATCCCGGCCGAGACGATCGCCGACATGCAGGCCGCCGGTTTCTTCAAGGTGCTGCAGCCGAAGCGCTACGGCGGCTACGAGCTCGATCCGCAGGCCTTCTTCGACATCCAGATGGCACTCGCGCGCGGCTGCATGTCGACCGCGTGGGTGTACGGCGTCGTCGGCGTGCACAACTGGCAGCTCGCGCTGTTCGACGAGCGCGCGCAGCAGGACGTGTGGGGCAACGACCCGGCGACGCTGATCGCGTCGACCTACATGCCGGTCGGCCGCGTCACGCCGGTCGACGGCGGCTTTCGCCTGTCGGGCCACTGGAAGTTCTCGAGCGGCAGCGAACTGTGCGAATGGGTGTTCCTCGGCGCGCTGGCGCCGCCGGCCGAGGCCGGCCAGCCGCCCGAATACCGCACCTTCCTGCTGCCGAAATCCGATTACCGGATCGAGCAGGACTGGGACGTGCTCGGCCTGCGCGCGACGGGCAGCCACGACATCGTCGTCGACGACGTGTTCGTGCCCGCGTACCGCACGCACAAGGCCATCGACGGGATGATGGGCACGAGCCCGGGCCTGGCCGTCAATGACGCGCCGCTGTTCAGGCTGCCGTTCGCGCAAATTTTCGTGCGCGCCGTGTGCACGTCGTGCATCGGCGCGCTGCAGGGCGCGCTCGACGATTTCACCGGTTATGCGGCCACGCGCGTATCGGCCAACAGCGGCGCGAAGACGACCGACGATCCGGGCGCGCAGAACGCGTGCGCGAACGCGGCCGTCGCGATCGACGAGATGAAGGTGCTGCTCAGGCGCAATTTCGCGGAACTGATGGCGTCGGTGACGGGCGGTCCGGCCGTGTCGATCGAGCGCCGCGTGCATTTCCGCTACCAGTCCGCGCAGGTCGCCGAGCGCTGCGCGCAGGCGGCGAACGCGCTGCTGCGCTACGCGGGCGGCAACGGCATCTATCATCGCAATCCGCTGGTGCGCCGCTTTCTCGACCTGCATGCGGCCCGCGCGCATTACGCGAACAATGTGGACCGTTTCGGCCAGAACCTCGGCGCCGTGATGCTCGGCCGCGAGAACACCGACTTCTTCATCTGACGGAGACGCGATGAACGACCCGCAAGCACAGCAATACGTGTTCGACGTGGTGGTCGTCGGTTCGGGCGCGGGCGCGCTGCTCGCCGCGTGCCGCGCGGCCGACCGCGGCCTGTCCGTCGTCGTGATCGAGAAGACGGCGCTGTACGGCGGCACGTCGGCCGTGTCGGGCGGCGGGATCTGGGTGCCGTGCAACCACCACATCGCCGAGCTGGGCGCGACCGATTCGCGCGAGGCCGCGCGCGGCTACATCGAAGCCTGCGTGGCCGGCGCGTCGACACCCGAGAAGCTCGACACGTATCTCGACCGCGCGCCGGAGATGCTGCGCTACCTCGAATCGAAGACCCCGGTGCGCTACCAGTCGCTGCCGAAGTACGCGGACTATTTCCAGAAGGTGCCGGGCGCGATGCCGGGTTATCGCGCGCTCGATCCGCTGCCGTTCGACGGCGCGCTGCTCGGCGACGAGCTCGACCGGCTGCGGCCGCCGTCGCCCGGCACGCTGATCGGCGGGCGCGTGGCGGTGACGTCGAAGGAAGCGCACACGCTGTTCTCGCGCGGGCCCGGCTTCATGAAGCTCGCGATCGCACAGTTCGGCCGTTACTGGCTCGATATCGGGATGCGCCGCCGCACGCGGCGCGACCGGCGCCTGACGCTCGGCAACGCGCTGATCGGCGGGCTGCGCCGCGCGCTGCTCGAGCGCAACGTGCCGGTGTGGCTCGACACGCCGATGCGCGACCTGCTCGACGTGGACGGCCGCGTGACGGGCGTGCGCGCGCAGCGTTTCGGGCAGCCCGTGACGATCGCCGCGCGACGCGGCGTGATCCTCGGCGCAGGCGGTTTCGAGCGTAACCAGCCGATGCGCGAACGCTATCTGCCGCAGCCGACGCAGGCGCAGTGGAGCGCGACGCCGCCTGCCAACACCGGCGATGCGATCGCCGAAGGCCATCGGCTCGGCGGCGCGCTGGCGTTGATGGAGCACGTGTGGGGCGCACCGACGGTCGGGGTCGCCGGCGAGGAGAAACAGCGCGCGCTGTTCGTCGAGCGCAACCTGCCGGGCTGCGTGATCGTCAACAGCCTCGGCAAGCGCTTCGTCAACGAAGCCGCGCCGTATTCCGAATTCGTGCCAGCGATGTATCGCGACCATGCGCGCACCGGTGCGAGCGTGCCTGCATGGATGGTGTTCGACGCGCGGTTTCGGCGCAAGTATCCGTGCGGGCCGATCATGCCGGCGTCGATGATGCCCGATGCGCGGATTCCGGCGGCGTTTCGCGACGTGCTCGTGAAGGCCGACACGATCGACGCGCTGGCCGCGCGCATCGGCGTCGACGCGGCCGGGCTGCACGACACGCTGCGCGACATGGCGCGCTACGCGGCGACCGGAATCGACGAGGCGTTCGGCAAGGGCGACAACGCGTTCGACACGTACTACGGCGATCCACGGAACGAGCCGAACCCGTGCCTCGGGCCGGTCGATCAGGCGCCGTTCTATGCGGTGCGGATCGACGCGGGCGACATCGGCACGAAGGGCGGGCTCGTCACCGACGCGCTGGCCCGCGTGCTGCGCGCCGACGGCGAGCCGATCGCCGGCCTTTACGCGATCGGCAACACCAGCGCGTCGATGATGGGCGCGAGCTACCCCGGCGCGGGCTCGACGCTCGGCCCGGCGATGACCTTCGGTTTCATCGCCGCCGATCACCTGGCCGCGCACGCGGCCGACGCCGGCGGCCAGCCGGCCCGGCCATCCACGACTGAACTTGACGGAGTCCAAAGATGAGCGATCTCACCCCCCATCCGCTGCGCACCGACATGCTGCTCGCGATGCGCCGCCTCGCGCGCTCCGTCACGGTCATCAGCAGCGCGCACGACGGCCGGCGCTACTCGATGTCCGCGACGGCGGTCGACTCGCTGTCGACCGATCCGCCTTCGCTGCTGATCTGCATCAACCGCACCGCGTCGCTGTATCCGCCGCTCGATGCGGGCGCCCCGTTCTGCGTGAACGTGCTGTCGGCCCGTCACGAAGGCATCGCGATCGACTGCAGCGGCCGGCTGAAGGGCGAAGCGCGCTTCACGACCGGCGACTGGCACACGTCGCCGCACGGCGTGCCGTATCTGCGCGATTCGCAGGCGAGCCTCGTATGCGAGCAGGACGGCCGCTTCGAATACGGCACGCATACGGTGTTCATCGGGCGCATTCGCGAGGTGCTGATGTGCGGCGACGTCGATCCGCTCGTCTATCTCGACGGCGCCTACACGACGCCCGGCGCGCCGGTGGCCCGTGCGGCCGCGTGACGTGAGGAGCCGGCGATGAGCGATTCGCGCTTCCATCGGCTGACCGTCGCCGAAGTGATTGCCGAAAGCGACGACGCGTGCTCGTTCGTGTTCGACGTGCCGGCCGCGTTGCGCGACGCATTCGCGTACCGGCCCGGGCAGTTCCTGACGCTGAACGTGCCGTGCGCGGACGCGGCCGTTGCGCGCTGCTATTCGCTGTCGAGTGCGCCCGGCATCGACGCCGCGCCGAAGATCACCGTCAAGCGCGTGCGCGACGGCCGGGCATCGAACTGGCTGTGCGACCGCGTGCAGGCGGGCGACACGCTCGAGGTGCTGCCGCCGGCCGGCGTGTTCACGCCGCGCGCACTCGACGGCGACCTGCTGCTGTTCGCGGGCGGCAGCGGCATCACGCCCGTGCTGTCGATCCTGAAATCGGCGCTCGTGCACGGGCGCGGGATGCTGACGCTGATCTACGCGAACCGCGACGAGCGCTCGGTGATTTTCCGCGACGAACTTCAGCAGCTCGCGCAGCGCCATCCGGGGCGCGTGCGTGTGATCCACTGGCTCGACAGCGTGCAGGGCATTCCGCAGCAGCGCCATCTCGAGGAACTCGCGCGGCCGTTCAGCCGGCAGGAGACGTTCATCTGCGGACCCGCGCTGTTCATGGAGAACGCGCTGGCCGCGATGCTCGGCCTCGGGCTGCCGCGTGCGCGCGTGCATGTCGAGCGGTTCGCGTCGTTGCCCGATGCACCGGCGCAGGCCGCGGCTACGGCGACTACAGCGACTACGGCGGCAACCTTGTCGCCCGGCGACGGTGCGGCGATCGAGACGGTGCTCGACGGCGACGCGTTCGCGTTCGACAGCGCGCCCGGCGAAACGCTGCTCGACGCGATGCTGCGCGCGGGTGTGCCGGCGCCGAATTCCTGCCGGATGGGGCAATGCGGCGCGTGCATGTGCCGGATCGAGCGCGGCGAGGTCGCGCTCGACAGCAACCACGTGCTCGACGACGACGAGATCGCGGCCGGCTGGACGCTCGCCTGTTGCGCACGGCCCGCGAGCGATGCACTGCGCGTGGTGTTTCCCGACTGAGCCGACGCGCGCCGGCGGCGCGCACGGCCACCCTGATCTATGACGATGGACAACGAAATCCTGACCACGCCCGCGCTGATCGCGCGGGCAGCCGCGCGCCACGGCGCGCATCCGGCGATCGAGTCGGAGCACGGCCGGCTGACCTACGCGGAACTCGACACGGCCCGCCTCGACGCGGCTCGCGCGCTGCTCGCGAGCGGCATCGAGGCCGGCGACCGCATCGCCGTGTGGGCGCCGAACCTGCCGCAATGGATCGTCGCGGCGCTGGCGATCCACACCGTCGGCGCGATTCTCGTGCCGGTCAACACGCGGATGAAGGGGATGGAGGTGGGCGGCATCCTGCACGACGGCGGCGCGCGGCTGCTGTTCTGCTGCGGCACGTTCCTCGGCGAATCCTATCCGGCGATGCTCGCGCCGCACCGCCCCGCGACGGTCGAACGTGTCGTCGTGTTCGATGGCGAACCGCCGCGCGGCGCGCATGACGAGACCTGGAACGCGTTCCTCGCGCGCGGCGCCGAGGTGCCGCTGGACGCGGTGCGCGAACGCGAGGCACAAGTGACGCCCGACACCGTGATGGACCTGATGTTCACGTCCGGCACGACGGGCCGCCCGAAGGGCGTGATGACCGCGCACGGCCAGAACCTGCGCGCCGCGCAGGCATGGGCGGCGATCGCCGGCGTGCGTCCTGACGACCGCTACCTGATCGTCAATCCGTTCTTCCACACGTTCGGCTACAAGGCGGGCTGGCTCGCCGCGCTGTCGAGCGGTGCGACCGTGCTGCCGCATCTCGTGTTCCAGCCGGCCGACGTGCTGCGGCGCGTTGCCCTCGACCGCATATCGGTGCTGCCCGGCCCGCCGACGCTGTACTACGCGCTGCTCGACGCGCCCGATCGGGCGACGCACGACCTGTCGTCGCTGCGGATCGCGGTCACGGGCGCGGCGGCGATCGCCCCGAGCCTGATCGAACGGATGCGCGCCGAGCTCGGCTTCGAGACGGTGCTGACCGGCTACGGGCTGACCGAATCGTGCGGCTTCGCGACGCTGTGCCGTCAAGGCGACGATGCGCAGACGGTCGCCTGTACGTCCGGCCGGCCGATGCCGGGTGTCGAATTACGCATCGCGGGGCCGGGCGGCGCGCCGCTCGGGCCGGATGAGACCGGCGAGATCTGGGTGCGCGGCTACAACGTGATGCGCGGCTATTTCAACCAGCCGGACGCGACGCGCGAAACCGTCGATCCCGATGGCTGGCTGCATACGGGCGATCTCGGCTGCGTCGACGCGAACGGCAACCTGAAGATCACCGACCGCATCAAGGACATGTTCATCGTCGGCGGCTTCAACTGCTATCCGGCCGAGATCGAGCGGCTGCTCGCCGCGCATCCGGCGATTGCGCAGGTCGCGCTGGTCGGCGTGCCCGATACGCGGCTCGGCGAGGTCGGGCACGCGTATGTCGTGCTGCGGCCGGGCGCGCATGCCGACGCCGACGAACTGAATGACTGGGCGCGCCGCAACATGGCGAACTACAAGGTGCCGCGCTATTTCACGTTCGTCGGGCAACTGCCGACGAGTGCGGCCGGGAAGGTGCTGAAGTACCGCCTGCGGGCGGGGACCGAGGCGGCGGCCTGAACGCCGCCGCCGTACACGAACGGGATGAACGCATGAACGACAACGGATTTCCGCAGGGTGCGGTGCTGGTGTTCGGCGGCAGCGGCGGGATCGGGCAGGGTGTCGCGCTCGAGTTCGCGCGGGCCGGCGTGCCGGTCGCGGTGGGCTACCGCAGCAAGGCCGACGTGGCCGAGCGGGTCGCGCGCGACATTCGCGGCGAGGGTGTCGCGGCCACCACGCACTGCGTGGACGTGACCGATCCCGCACAGGTCGACGCCGCGCTCGCGGCCGCGATCGGCGCGCATGGCCGCGTGCACACGGTGGTCTGGGCGGCCGGGCCGTTCGTGAACCAGCGTCATATCGGCGACATGACACACGATGACTGGTGCCGCGCGATCGACGTCGAGACAATCGGCTTCTTCGTGGCGGCGAAGGCCGCGCTGCCGCACTTCCGTGCGTCGGGAGGCGGATCGTTCGTGACGCTCGGGTCGGCCGGGCATCTGCGCTGGCCCGACCGCGACGGGCTGTCGGTCGCACCCAAGGCGGCGAACGAGGCGCTGGTGAAAGGGCTGGCGCGCGAGGAAGGGCGCTACGACATTCGCGCGAATTCGATCCTGGTCGGCGTGATCGAGGCCGGGATGTTTCCGGTGCTGCTCGAACAGGGGCAGTTCGACCAGGCGTGGATCGACGAGACACAGAAGATGCTCGCGCTCAAGCGCTGGGGGAAGGCGCACGATGTCGGGCGGGCGGCGGTGTTCCTGGCGTCGGATCGGGCTGGTTACATTACCGGGCAGCAGTTGAATGTTTCCGGTGGGTATGGGGTGTAGCGGTGGATTGATGGCCTCGGACAGCCGTTTGCTGCGAGCTGGCCTTTCGCGTCTGTGGAACATTTTCGCTACCGATGCTCGATGCGATTCAGCTTCGAAAGCACGTCCGACGACCGGTCCGTCATGCTTCTCGACCAAACCGTGCTTTCGGCCACGGCGATATTTCCGCTTCGTTCATCGCTGTTCCCCATGATCCTGTCGCGAAGCCGGATGTAGGGCTGCTCCACAAATTGGTACGTCAGATGAGCAAACACGAAATAGCAGCCGGCAAGCGTAGCGTAAAAGATGAGCGTCGTGCGGTGACCGTCGATTGTCCATCCATATTTTGAGAACATGGCGAGCACCAGCGTGAGCATGCAGATGTGCCCTAGGTAGAGGGAATACGAAATCCGGCTGGTCCACCTGATGAAGTGATCGAGCAGAGCGCTGCCCGATGTATGAACGGTCATCGCCGCGGGAAGCAACGTGGCAATGACGACAGACAGAATCGGGTAAGCCATTGTGCGCACGACTCCACTGGTAACCAGATACGGAGCACCGCACGAAAAATAGATCGTGAATCCGATAAATAACGGCATCGAATATTTCCAGGCTGATGCTGAACGTGTGAACCATTCCGGCTGCTCGATTCGGATGTAGGCGGCGATCACGCCGATGAACAGGGAGTCCAGTCGGCAAAGAACGATGGACCGAACATGGCGATCGACATCCGATAGTGATTGGGCATGCCAACCAAAGACGATTCTCGCGGCGAGAGGAACAATTAGGAATGCGACGCATGTGGCGAGCATTGCACGCCCATTCGACTTCAATGTGCCGGCCGCCGCGAGGAACACGCATGGAAGCAACAGGTAGAACCACTCCTCGACGGCGAGGCTCCATGAGTGTTCGAAGAACGGCGCTATCGGCCACGCGAGATTCTGGAGGAAGAGGAAGAACGGCCACGCCACCTCGAGAGAGGCCGGTCCATGGTAGTCGAAGCGGAGATAGACAAGCAGGAAGAACCCATATAGTGGGAGGGTACGAGCCCAGCGACGTTTCCAGAAATCAAGAATATCGCCAGGTGCCTTGAGCTTGCCTGCTTTTCTGGACTGAATCAGCACGCTACCGATCAGGAACCCGCTTAGGACGTAAAAGATCTCGACCCCGATGGTTCCCTGTGCCGAGAAATACCACCGCAGCCACTCGGGTGGTGTTCCGTGCGCCACAGTATGGCTGGCCAGAACGAGGAGAACCGCGAGTGCGCGCAGTACGTCCAGTCCGAATACGCGCTGTTTGTCGAGGTGCGGGGCAGACTTCGTCATCGAGGAAATGGGTGTGTTGGACGGCGAAGTGTATATCAACCGCTTGGCGTATTTTGGGGGGCTATGGACGCACGGCGAAGCAGGGGGCACGTGCTTTCATTTCCGGACTCAAATGAGGGGTTGTCTATCGGGAAATGTTGCCGATGTTGGCCGGGGATCGATAACGATTTCTCATCGCAATCGGTGCGCCATGACTTTGATTGATGGGGCGCGTCGGTGGACACACGATCGTGATGTGACGTCGCGAACCGATCTGAAATTGTGCCCGACACGCCCGGCCGCACTCGCATTGTGGATCAGAGCTTGCGCATCACGCAGCCGATAAAGGCGGCGTGATCGGGCGAGAGTGTCTCGATCATTGCCAAACCTTCTATCTCGCGATGGATACTGAAGGTCTCGTTTCGATTTGAAATCTTGAATTCGCGGCCCTCAACATGGAAGTTCCATTGATGAAACCCCTCCCAATTCTCGGCCAACGCTTCGTTCGCTGCGTGCTCCGTCGCAATGTAGCCACCGGGTTTAGTCACGGCGATCATCTGCAGAAAGGCTTCGACTGGATTGTAGCTATGGTCGAGCGTGTTCTTCGCATATGTCAGGTCGAACGTGTTTTCCGGAAACATCGAGGTCAGGCATTCGCTTTCACACTGCCGGGTTTTGATAAGAGGGAGCCCGGCGGGGAAGTTCAGGCGGCTGTACAGGTCGCCCAGCGCGTCGACCGCGGTGATATTCAACGGTATGCCGTTCATTTTCTTGCCAAGCACCGTCATCGGGCCGGCGCCTACGTCGAGGATCTTCGGGTTCCGGATGCCGTTCAGAAGCTCGGCGATCCATTCGTGTATTTCGGTATCGGGGTTGATACGGAACTGAAAGTCTTCCGGCCATGCACCGCCCTTCGTCTCCAACCACTTTGCCCAGAATTCGATTTCGTTATCGATTCCGCTAGACCACTGCAATTTTCGCATCGTGTCCGCCCAGAGGGTATGGACGGACGATTCTATCATCCGATTGCAAGTTGTCTCGGATGCTGAAAATTCAGGCGTCGCAACAATCCGTACCGTGTTTCGATTTCGCGCGGCGTACCGATCGGACTGCGATTCGCGAACTGGTCCTTTCGCGTGACCCAGGGAGTCAGCACGCGCGAGCATCCGTATTCACCCTGCCTCGTCGCGGACGATTACGCATCTGCATCGTGTGCCAAGGCTCGAGGTCACTTCCTTGCAACGCATTCTTCAATACATTTCGCCACTAACGATTGACTGCAACGACGACTCACACGAGCTGAGGGCTGTCCAGCCTTGACCAACGAGCGTTGCGGCATCGATGCGTGACACGCCGGATCGCACGCTCCGGCATCGTCTGCCGAATAAGGATGCGTTCCTGAAACATTTCCTCCGATTAGAACCGGCGTGAGCTTCCGTGTTTTGCGGTGACCCTTGTCCCGCTTCGATTCGCGCCGCATGGCACGTGCCTTGCGGTTGACCCGGTGCCGCTGGCGCAAACGAATTTCGCGAGAACGACGAACGCGTCGGCGGCATGCAACGACATCGAAACAAACGGGGAATCGGATCGGGCCGCGGGTGCCGCCTGTCGCGGCGTACCTGCCGCGCATGTCGTATCGGTCATGCGAATCGGCAACGTGTTCCCGATCCGTCGAACAGCAAGCGTGCTTGCAAGGTGTCGTGCCGGGGTTCGCATCACGCATGGCGACGCAGGCCGCATGCGTTGGCGAGGCGCGCCCGGCACATGTCGGGGGAGGCGCCCGTGAAAACGACAGTGAACCAATGGGCATTCGTTGCGGTGATGTTCGCCGCGAGTGCGCATGCGCAGGAAATCTACCTGCAGGGCGGCACGCAGGGCGTCGGCATCGGCGCGGCCGTGAGCTTCAATTCGATGCTAGGTGCGCATGCGGATTTCAATGCAATCGATCTTTCGCATGACTTCACGGTGGCCGGCAATCGCTACCAGGACGACCTGAAGCTGCGCCAGGGCGGCTTGTACGCGGACATCTTTCCGTGGCGAGGCAGCGGCTTCCGCGCGACGCTCGGGCTACGCTTCAACGACGACGAGCTTCGCGGCGTATCGGTGCCGACCAATGGCACTTATGTGTTCGGCGGCAAGCGTTATCCGGCGATGCCGGGGATGTACGCGGTCGCGGAAGCGCGCTATCCGACCGTGATGCCGTACTTCGGGATCGGCTACGGGCACCGGCCGGCGTCGAAAGGGCTGGGATTCGTCGCCGATCTCGGCGTTGCGTACGGGATACCGAAATGCTCGTACACGCTGTCGCCGGAACTGGCGGCCGCGGCCGGGCCCGCGAAGAGCCAGATCCTGGCCGCGAGCGGGCTGGATTCGCTGCGGCAGGTAATGTCGCGCTACCGGTGGTATCCGGTGTTGCAGATCGGGATTTCGTATCGGTTCTGAGCGGCGGGGCGTCGTTGCGTGTGCCGGGCGGGGAATGGCCTGCATCGCCGATCAGGCCGGGCCAACGGATGTCGGCACGCGAGGGCCGACGACCCTCGCGAGCACCGTGCGCGGAGTCGGTGAATGCAGATGTTCCGCATCGACCGGCGTGCGCCCGCGCAGGCCGTTCATCCGTGAATAGCCGATCGGCCGTCTTTCCTGCCGTTCCGATCCGGCTTACCTTTCAAACAGCAGTTCGACGTGTCTGGCGAGCGGCGCATGCCGAAGGGTTCATGCGGCCCGTTGCCGTTCGCTGACGCCGACCACCGTCCTCCTTCCGTTGCTGGCGATGATAGCAATGATTGCAATTCCCGGTCATGGCGCTATCATTGATATCAATCTGGATGGAGGGAACCATGGCAAATCTACTGGTACGTAACGTGGATGACAATATCGTTCAGAGCCTGCGTGAGCGGGCTGCGGCAAATGGCCGGAGTGCCGAGGCCGAACATCGGGCCATTCTGGCCGATGCGCTCGGCAGGCCGAAGCGAAAGACATTTGCGCAAGTGCTGATGAGCATGCCCGATGTCGGCGAAGACGCGGATTTTCAACGTATTCAGGATTCCGGCGAGGCCAGGCGTGTATTTGATTGATACCAACGTCATCAGTGAAATCAGGAAGGGCAAGCGAACCAACCGTGGCGTGCGGGCGTTCTTCCGGCAGGCCGCGGCGGACGCCAGCCCGCTTTACCTGTCCGTCGTGACAGTTGCTGAACTTCGCCGCGGCGTCGACCTGATCCGTCATCGCGGCGATCACCCCCAGGCCTCGGCGCTCGAGGCCTGGGTGGCAACGATCCTGGCCGGCTATGCACCGAACATCCTGCCGGTCGACATCGAGATCAGCCAGACGTGGGGGCATTTGCGCGTGCCCGATCCGACGCACGAACTCGACAAGCTGATCGCGGCCACCGCGCTGATCAACGATCTCACCGTGGTTACGCGCAACGTCGCGGATTTCGCCCGCACCGGCGTCAGGTTGCTGAACCCGTTCGACTGATCCGGGTTGCCGCGTCGCGGCAACCTGTACCGGCTCCCCGTCTCCTTCCGCAGGCATGGCCCGTTCCGCCGGGCCGCCGCGCGCGTCCGCGCCGCTCCAATTCCCCGCCGCCTCTCGTCCCAACAGACGATGTAACACCACCCCCGACCGGCCAGAATCCTTTCACGAACAACGGATTCTGAACCAGGAGGAGGCCGACATGATCGATGTCCGTGCGCTTGGCTATGTCGTCGTCGAGGCGACGCGCGTCGATGCGTGGCGCCGCTACGCGGAAGACGTGCTGGGCATGCAGGCGCTCGACGCGCCCGACGGTGCGTTGTACCTGAAGATGGACGAGCGCGATTTCCGCTACGTGATCGTCCCCGGCTCGGCCGACCGCTATTTCGCGTCGGGCTGGGAACTGCCCGACGGCGCCGCGTTCGACGCCGCGCTTGCGGTGCTGCAGCGGGCAGGCGTCGAGCCGATCCGCGCGACGCCCGCCGAAGCCGCGCTGCGCCGCGTGCAGGCGATGGCGTGGTGCACCGACCCATCCGGCAACCGCCACGAGCTGTACTGGGGCGCGCGCTGCGATTTCCGCCGTTTCGTGTCGCCGCTGGGCGTTGCGCACTTCGTCACCGGCGACATGGGGCTCGGCCACGCGGTGCTGCCCGCGCCGCAGTTCGACGCGACCGACGCGTTCGTGCGCGGCGTGCTCGGCTTCGAGCTGTCCGATATTTATCGCGTGAAATTCACGCCCGATCCCGCCGAACCCGAAAAGCGCATCCACTTCATGCACTGCCGCAACGCGCGCCATCACAGCCTCGCGCTGTTCGAGATGGCCGTGCCGTCGGGCTGCGTGCACGTGATGGCCGAAGTCGACTCGATGGACGAAGTCGGCCGCGCGCTCGACCGCGTCGCCGCGCACGACGTGAAGATGTCGGCGACGCTCGGGCGTCACTGCAACGACCAGATGATCTCTTTCTACATGAAGACCCCCGGCGGCTTCGATCTCGAATACGGCTTCGGCGGCCTCACGGTCGACTGGTCGAAGCACGCGGTGTTCGAGGCCACGAAGGTGAGCCAGTGGGGCCACGATTTCAGCATCGGATACCGGTAAGCCAGCACGATGACGATGAAACCTCTCGACAAGACGATGTCCGCGCGCGACGTGGTCGCGCAACTCGCCGACGGCATGACGATCGGCATCGGCGGATGGGGGCCGCGGCGCAAGCCGATGGCGCTGGTGCGCGAAATCGCGCGCTCGAACCTGAAGGACCTGACGATCGTCGCGTACGGCGGCGCCGATGTCGGGCTGCTGTGCGCGGCCGGCAAGGTACGCAAGGTGGTGTTCGGCTTCGTGTCGCTCGATGTGATCCCGCTCGAACCGCAATTCCGCCGTGCGCGTGAACAGGGCCGCATCGACGTGCTGGAACTCGACGAAGGGATGCTGCAGCTCGGCCTGCGCGCGGCCGCCGCCCGGCTGCCGTTCCTGCCGACGCGTGCCGGGCTCGGCACCGCGCTGCTCGATCACGCGCCGCAACTGCGCACGGTGCAGTCGCCGTACGACGACGGCGAAACGCTGCTCGCGATGCCGGCGATCGGCCTCGACGTCGCGCTGCTGCACGTGAACGCGGCCGACCGGATGGGCAACACGCGTATCGACGGCCCCGATCCGTTCTTCGACGCGTGGATGGCACGTGCCGCGCAGCGTTGTTACGTGTCGGCGGAAACGGTCGACGCGTCGCTCGCGAGCGAAGACCTCGACGCAGCGAAACGCAATCCGTTCGAGCGCTCGCTCGTCACCGGCGTCGTGCACGCGCCGGGCGGCGCACACCCGACGTCGTGCGGGCCGGCCTACGGCTGGGACCTGCCGCACCTGCGCGCGTATTGCGCCAGTGCGGAAGACGATGCGAAGACGGCGGCGTACCTGCGCGACGTGGTCGGCCAGGACGAACGCCAGTACCTCGAAGGCGTCGGCGGGCTGTCGCACGTGACGACGCTGCCGTTGCCGATTCTGTAAAGGAGCGCCTGTGAGCGAATCTCTCGACCATTCCCTCGCGGAACTGATGATCGTCGCGTCCGCGCGACTCTGGCGCGACGACGGTGAAGTGCTGGCGACCGGCATCGGCACAGGCCCGCGGCTCGCGGCCGGCCTCGCGCGGCTTGCGTACAACAACGGGCTGATGCTGACCGACGGCGAAGCGTATCTCGTCGAGGAGCCGGTGCCGCTCGGCCCGCGCCCCGACGGCTACCGCGTGAAGGCGAGCGGCTGGATGACCTACGAACGCGTGTTCGACTGCCTGTGGCACGGCCGCCGCCATGCGCTCGTGACGCCGACGCAGATCGACCGTTTCGGCCAGGCCAACATCTCGTGGCTCGGCGACGACTACGCGCGCCCGAAAACCCAGCTGCTCGGCGCGCGCGGCTTCCCCGGCAACACGACGAACCACGCGAACTCGTTCTTCGTCAGCGGCCACGGCAAGCGCACGTTCGTCGAAGGCGAAGTCGACATGGTGTGCACCGTCGGCCACAACCCGGCGCGCCGGTTGCCCGGGATGAAAACCTTCGTCGACCTGCGCAGCATCGTCACCGACCTGTGCGTGATGGATTTCGGCGGCCCCGACCACGCGATCCGCGTGCGCTCGCTGCACCCGGGCGTGAGCTTCGACGAGGTGCAGGACGCGACGGGCTTCCCGTTGATCGCGCATCCGGAGCTCGGCACGACGGCCGCGCCGAACGCGGACGACCTGCGCATCGTGCGCGCGCTCGATCCGCACAACCTGCGCGCGACGATCGTGCGCAACAATCCGGCGCCGCGCCGGGGATGAGGTCCCACATGGAAGCGACCCAGATGACGTTCGGCGACGGTGTCGTCGACTACGCGGTCGACGGCGGCATCGCGACGATCACGATGAACCGCCCCGAGTATCACAACGCGCAGAACTCGAAGATGACGTATGCGCTCGACGGGGCGTTCCGGCGCGCGGCGCACGACGACGCGGTGAAGGCGATCGTGCTCGCGGGCGCCGGCAAGCATTTCTCGGCGGGCCACGATATCGGCACGCCGGGCCGCGACATCCACGAGTCGTTCGATCGCGCATCGCTGTGGTACGACCACGTCGACAAGGACGGCGGCGAATTCCTCTATGCACGCGAGCAGGAGGTCTACCTCGGGATGTGCCGGCGCTGGCGCGACCTGCCGAAGCCGACGATCGCGATGGTGCAGGGCGCATGCATCGCGGGCGGGCTGATGCTCGCGTGGGTGTGCGACCTGATCGTCGCGTCCGAGGATGCGTTTTTTGCCGATCCGGTCGTGCGGATGGGGATTCCGGGCGTCGAGTATTTCGCGCATGCGTACGAACTGAACCCGCGCATCGCGAAGGAATTCCTGTTCCTCGGCGAACGGATGCCGGCCGAGCGTGCGTACCAGATGGGGATGGTCAACCGCGTCGTGCCGCGCGAACGGCTGCACGACGCGACCTATGCGATCGCCGCGAAGGTCGCGACGATGCCGCGCCTCGGGCTCGCGCTGACCAAGCAGGCACTGAATCACGTCGAGGAACTGCAGGGCAAGCGCGCGGCGATGGATGCGGCGTTCGCGTGGCATCACTTCGCGCATGCGCACAACGAGCTCGTGAGCGGCGACCGTCTCGGCGGCTACGACGCGCGCAGCATGGCCAGTTCGCAGCGTCAGCCGAACGGCGTTGATCGCGGCGACGCGTCCGCACCGGTCGCCGTCAACGGAGCGGCCGCATGAGTACGACGCTTCAAAGCCCGCTGCATACGCCTTTGTGCGAGCTGCTCGGCTGCCGCTATCCGATCGTGCAGACCGCGATGGGCTGGGTGGCCGACGCGCGGCTCGTCGCGGCGACCGCCAACGCCGGGGGCTTCGGCTTCCTGGCCGGCGCGACGCTCGAACCCGAGCAGGTCGAGGCCGAGATCCTGAAAGTGAAGTCGCTGACGGACAAGCCGTTCGGCATCAATTTCCACATGTTCCAGAAGAACGCGCAGCAGGTCGTCGAGCTGGCCATTCGGCACCGGCTGCGCGCGGTGAGCTACGGCCGCGGGCCGGATGCAAAGACGATCCGCCGCTTCAAGGACGCCGGCATCGTCTGCATGCCGACCGTCGGCGCACCGAAGCATGCGGTGAAGGCGGTCGAGCTCGGCGCGGACATCGTGACGGTGCAGGGCGCTGAAGGCGGCGGCCACACGGGCTCGGTGCCGACCACGCTGCTGCTGCCGAAGGTGCTCGACGCGGTGCGGGTGCCGGTGGTCGCGGCCGGCGGGTTCTTCGACGGGCGCGGGCTGGCTGCCGCGCTCGCGTACGGCGCGGCCGGCATCGCGATGGGCACGCGCTTCCTGATGAGCGCCGAATCGCCGGTGCCGCGCGAGACGCTCGAACGCTACGTCGCGGTCGGCGACCCGGCGCGCATCCGCGTGTCGGATGCGCTCGACGGGCTGCCGCAACGAATGATCGACAACCCGTACCTGCTGAAGCTCGAGCGCTTCGGCCCGCTGCGCCGCACGCTGTTCGCGCTGAAGACGGCCGACGCATGGCGCCGCCAGAACGGCCTGAGCACGGGCGACATGCTCGGCCTCGCGATCAAGGCGCTGCGCTCGCACGACTACACGGCGAGCCAGACGCTGATGGCGGCGAACGCGCCGTTCCTGATCCAGCGCGCGATCGTCGAGGGCCGCCCCGATGAAGGCGTGCTGCCGAGCGGCCAGGCGGCCGCGATGATCGGCGCGATCGAACCGTGCGACACGCTGATCGCCCGGATCGTCGCGGAAGCCGGCGAGCGACTCGACGCACTGGCCGCGCTGCGCGGCACGGCGGCAGCGCAGGCCGCATGAACAACATCACAGGGAGGCAATGGAGATGACAGGATCCAACCAACCGGCCGGCGCGATGCCGTTCCGGATCGATCGCGCCGACGGCATCGCCGAGCTGGTGATCGCCCATCCGCCCGTGAACGCGCTCGACGCGCAGGGCTGGCATGCGCTCTCCCGCGCGCTCGATGCGCTCGGCGAGGACGACGAGGTCCGCGTGATCGTCGTGCGCGGCGAGGGGCGCGGCTTCTGCGCGGGCGTCGACATCAAGGAGCTGGCCGCGCATCCGGAGCGGATCGTGGCGGTCAATGCGGGCAATTACGAGACGTTCCGCGCGGTGCACCGCAACCCGAAGCCGGTGATCGCGGCCGTGCACGGTTTCGTGCTCGGCGGCGGGATCGGCATCTGCGGCGCGGCGGACATCGTCGTCGCGGCCGACTGCGCGCGCTTCGGCGTGCCCGAGATCGACCGTGGCGCGATGGGCGGCGGCGCGCACCTGCAGCGGCTGTTCGGCGTGCAGAAGGTACGCGCGATGTATTTCACCGGCGAGATGATCGATGCGGCCGAAGCGTACCGGCTCGGTGCGGTCGAGCAGGTCGTGACGCGCGATACGCTGCGCGACGCGGCGCTCGCGCTCGCCCGCAAGATCGCGGAGAAGAGCCCGGCGATGGTGCGGCTCGCGAAGGAGGCGCTGAACGGCGTCGAGGACGGCGATCTCGAGGACAAGTACCGCTGGGAGCAGGGCTTCACGCTGCAGGCGTACATGACGAACGATTCGACCGAAGCGCGCGCCGCGTTCGTCGAGAAGCGCGACGCGCGTTTCGATGCGCAGGCCGCCGCCGAGGAGGCACGCGCATGAACCTGACCTACACGCCGCAGCAACAGGCGTTTCGCGCGGAGATCCGCGAATGGCTCGCCGCGCACGTGCCGCGCGAGCGGCTGCCGAGCTTCGACACCGAGGAAGGCTTCGCCGCGCACCGCGAATGGGAGCGCACGCTGCACTCGGGCCGCTGGAGCATGGTCACGTGGCCGCGCGAACTGGGCGGGCGCGGCTGCGACCTGATCGAGTGGCTGATCTTCGAGGAAGAGTACTGGCGTGCCGACGCGCCGATGCGCGTGAACCAGAACGGCATCTTCCTGCTCGGGCCGACGCTGATGGATTTCGGCACCGCGGAGCAGAAGGCGCGTTTCCTGCCCGCGATGGCGGCCGGCGAGCACGTATGGGCGCAGGGCTGGTCGGAGCCGAATGCAGGTTCCGACATGGCCGCGATCCGCACGACGGCCGCCCGGATCGGCGATGAATACGTGTTGAACGGCCAGAAGATCTGGTCGACGCGCGCGGTGTGGGCCGACTGGCTGTTCGGGCTGTTCCGCAG
This sequence comes from Burkholderia sp. AU4i, assembly GCF_000466765.1. NCBI lineage: Bacteria > Pseudomonadati > Pseudomonadota > Betaproteobacteria > Burkholderiales > Burkholderiaceae > Burkholderia > Burkholderia sp. AU4i. The sequence goes on from NZ_ASSI01000070.1 coordinate 21,413, forward strand.
CGACCCGGAATCGTCACGCCACCACGGGCTCACATTCCTGATGGTGCCGCTGTCCGCGCCGGGCATCACGGTGCGGCCGATCCGCCAACTGAACGGGCAGACGGGCTTCGCGGAAATCTTCTTCGACGACGTGCGCGTGCCGGTCGAGAACCGGCTCGCGGCCGAAGGCGCGGGCTGGCAGGTCGCGATGGCGACGGCCGGCTTCGAGCGCGGGCTGATGCTGCGTTCGCCCGCGCGCTTCCAGCGCACCGCGCAGGCGCTGCGCGACCTGTATCTCGCCCATCGCGACAGCGCGGATCGAGATCCGACGCTGCGCGAGCGCGTGGTGCAGGCGTGGATGGATGCGCAGGCGTATGCGCTGTCGACCTACGCGACTGCGAGCCGGTTGCTGAAGGGCGGCCATATCGGCGCGGAGTCGAGCACCAACAAGGTGTTCTGGTCGGAGCTCGACCTGCGCATGCACCAGACCGCGCTCGACATTCTCGGCGCGCACGGCGAGGTCGTCCCGCAGACGGCCGCGCAGCACGCGACGCTCGGCCACTGGCTCGACGGCTTCCTGTTCGCGCAGGCCGGCACGATCTACGCGGGCACCAACGAGATCCAGCGGAACATCGTCGCCGAACGGATGCTCGGCATGCCGCGCGCATGACGGCGCCGGCGCCACCCCTCACTGAACGGACATCGTATGGATTTCGTATTCGATGAAGACCAGGAAGCGCTCGCGGACAGCGTGAAGCGCCTGCTGATGACCGAGATGACGCCCGAGCTGATCCGCGAGCTCTGGGCCACGCCGACCGGGCGTTCGGACGACCTGTGGGCGCTGTTCGCGTCACAGGGGCTGACCGCCGTGTCGGTGCCCGAGGCGCACGGCGGCCTCGGCCTGAGCGAAGCGGAATGGGCGCTGCTCGCGCAGACCTACGGTTACTTCGGCAGCCCCGAGCCGCTGCTCGACACGGCGCTCGTCTCGGCCGGCGTGCTCGCGCGGCTGCCGGCGAGCGACTGGCGCGACGCGCTGCTGCGCGACATCGCCGAAGGGCGCGCGCGCGTCGCGCTCGTGCATCCGGCGAACCCGTATGCGGCCGACGTGCACGTCGCGCAGGCGCTCCTGTGCGAGCACCGTGGCGAGCTGCACCGCGTCGATCCCGCGCAGTGCGCGTGGCGCGCGGTGGACAGCGTCGACCCGTCGCGGCGGCTGTTCACGCTCGACTGGGAGCCGTCGGCGGCCACGCGCATCGCAGGCGCCGACGAAGCCTCGCCGCTGCTGGACCGTGCGCTCGACCACGGCGCGTTCGCGGTCGCCGCGCAACTGCTCGGCCTCACGCAGCGCGTGCTCGACGTCGCGATCGACTACAGCGCGCAGCGCAAGCAGTTCGGCAAGGCGATCGGGTCGTACCAGGCGCTCAAGCATCTGCTTGCCGACGTCGCGATCCGCTACGAGTTCGCGCGGCCGGTGGTCGCGCGCGCCGCGCAGGCGATCGCCGACGACCACCCGCAGCGCGCGGTGTTCGTGTCCCACGCGAAGCTCGCGGCGACGTCGGCCGCGCAGCTCGCCGCGCGTAACTCGATGCAGGTGCACGGGGCGATCGGCTACACGTGGGAACTCGACCTGCAGATTTTCATGAAGCGCATCTGGGCGCTCTCCGGCAGCTGGGGCGACAGCGCGTTCCACAAGGCCCGCGTGGCCGACGCGATCCTCGGCGACGCGTTGCCGATCGGCCCCGCGCAGACCTTCGACCTCGAGGAATCCAACTGATGAGACAAGCCTATATCGTCGATGCGCTGCGCACGCCGACCGGCCGCCGCAAGGGCGGGCTCGCGCACGTGCATGCGGCCGACCTCGGCGGCTTCGTGCTGAAGACGCTCGTCGAGCGCAACGCGATTCCCGCCGACGAATACGACGACGTGGTGTTCGGCTGCGTCGACACGATCGGCCCGCTTGCGGGCAACATCGCGCGCACCTGCTGGCTCGCGGCCGGGTTGCCGCTGCAGGTGCCGGGCGTGACGGTCGACCGCCAGTGCGGCTCGTCGCAGCAGGCCGTGCATTTCGCCGCACAGGCCGTGATGAGCGGCGTGCAGGACGTGGTGGTCGCGGGCGGCGTGCAGACGATGACGCAGATCCCGATCTCGTCCGCGATGACCTGCGCGGCGCCGCTCGGCTTCGACGACCCGTTCTCCGGCAGCACCGGCTGGCGCGCGCGCTTCGGCGATGCGCCGGTGTCGCAGTTCGTCGCCGCGCAGCGGATCGCCGATCACTGGAACCTGTCGCGCGACGCAATGGAGCGCTATGCGCTCGAAAGCCATCGCCGTGCGGTCGCCGCGATCGAGGCCGGGCATTTCAAGCGGGAAATCGTGCCGCTCGAAGGCGTGCTGCACGACGAGACGCCGCGCCCCGACACGTCGCTGGAAAAGATGGCGACGCTCACGCCGCTGACACCGGGCGGCTCGCTGACGGCCGCCGTCGCGAGCCAGACCTGCGACGCGGCCGCCGCGCTGCTGATCGTGTCGGAGGACGCGTTGAAGCGCTACGGCCTCACGCCGCGCGCGCGCATCCATCACCTGAGCGTGCTGGGCGACGATCCGCTGTGGATGCTCACCGCACCGATCCCGGCGACGAAGGCCGCGTTGAAGAAGAGCGGGCTCGACTGGTCGCAGATCGACGTCGTCGAGATGAACGAGGCGTTCGCGTCGGTCGCGCAGGCGTGGCTGGCCGATACGCGTTTCCCGCATGAAAAGACCAACCCGAACGGCGGCGGCATCGCGCTCGGCCATCCGCTCGGCGCGACCGGCGCGCGGCTGATGACGACGCTGCTGCACGAACTGGAACGCACCGGCGGCCGTTATGGATTGCAGACGATGTGCGAAGGCGGCGGCCTCGCGAACGTCACGATCATCGAGCGCCTGTGAGCGCGTCACTTTCACGATCTCACGATCCAAGAGGCACCAGCATGGGAATCTGTAACGGACGCACCGTCATCATCACCGGCGCGGGCGGCGGGCTCGGGCGCGAATATGCGCTCGCGTTTGCGGCCGAAGGCGCGGCGGTCGTCGTCAACGACATCCGGCGCGAGGCCGCGCAGGCCGTGTGCGACGAGATCGCACGACGCGGCGGCAACGCGCTTGCGAATGCGGACGACATCACGCGCGTCGAAACGGCGCAGCGGATCGTCGACGCGGCCCGCGAAGCGTTCGGCGAGGTGCACGTGCTCGTCAACAACGCGGGCATCTGCCGCGACAAGATGTTCACGAGCATGACCGAAACCGACTGGGACGACGTGATGCGCGTGCATCTGCGTGGCCACTTCTGCCTGTCGAGCGTGCTGGCGCGTGTGTGGCGCGATGCCGCGAAGGCCGGCCACGCGGTCGACGCGCGGATCGTCAACACGAGTTCCGGCGCCGGCCTGCAAGGCTCGATTGGCCAGTCGAACTACGGCGCGGCGAAGGCCGGCATTGCCGCGCTCACGCTGATGCAGGCGGCCGAGTTGCAGCGCTACGGCGTGCGCGTGAACGCGCTCGCGCCGGCCGCGCGCACGTCGATGACCGAAGGCGTGTTCGCCGACATGATGAAGAAGCCCGAGGACGGCGGCTTCGACTATTTCGACCCGGCCAACGTCGCGCCGCTCGTCGTGTGGCTCGGCAGCGCGCTGTCGGCCGACGTGACAGGCCAGGTGTTCGAGGTCGCGGGCGGGATGATCGCGGTCGCGGAAGGCTGGCGCACGGGCCCGAGCGTCGACCGCGGCGCGCGCTGGGCGGCGGCCGAGGTCGGCCCGGCGGTCGCGCGGCTGCTCGCCGACGCGCGGCCCGCGCAGCGCGTGTACGGGAGCTGAGCATGGATCTGGCGCTCACCGACGAACAGGCGATGATCCGCGACGCGGCCGCCGACGTGCTCGCCGAACGCAGCGCGTCCGCCGACGTGCGCCGCGCACTCGAGCTGATGGCCGGCCGCGACGATGCGCTGTGGGCTGCATTGGCGGGCGAACTCGGCTGGAACGCGCTCGCGCTGCCGGAGGCAGCGGGCGGGCTCGGGCTCGGCGCGGTCGAGCAGACGGTGCTGATGGAACAGCTGGGCCGGCGCATCGCGTGCGTGCCGTATTTTTCGACCGCGTGCCTCGCGGCGACCGCGCTGGGCGGCTGCGACACGTCGCTGGCGACCGGCTGGCTCGCGAAGATCGCCGAAGGCGCGTGCAGCGCGACGCTGGCGCTGCCGTTCGACTGGCTATTCGGCGAGCCGGGTGGCGCGCGGGTCGGCCGGCCATATGGCCGGCCGGGTGCCAATGCGTTCGGCGCATCTTTCGGCGACTCGTTCGACGAACCGGCCAGTGCGCGATCGCTTCCGTTCATCGCGGAAGAAACCGCGGCTGGCTTCGCACTGTCCGGCGTCGCAGCACAAGTGCTCGACGGTGCGCGCGCCGACCTGCTGCTGGTTCCGGCGCGGATCGCGAACGAAGGGCAGTCGGTCGGCCTGTTCGCGATCGACATGACCACCGGCGCGGCCGGCGTTGCGGTGACGCCGCTCGACACGCTCGACGCGACGAGGCCGCTCGCACGAATTGCGCTCGACGACGTGCGCGTGAGCCGCGACGCGCTGATTGCAAGCCGCGACGCGGCGCAGGTGCTCGAACGCGCCGCATGGTTCGCGGCGCTCGCGCTGGCCGCCGAACAACTCGGCGGCGCACAGCAATGCCTCGACCTGACGCTCGACTACACGAGCCAGCGCGTGCAGTTCGGCCGCGCGATCGCGTCGTTCCAGGCCGTCAAGCACCGTTGCGCGCAGATGATGGTGCTGATCGAATCGGCGCGCTCGGCCGTGCTCGGCGCCGCGCACGCATGGGACGCGGAAGCCGGCAGCGTGGCGCCGGGCAACGCATTGCGGGCCGACATCGCCGCGGCGAAATCCGCCGCGAACGACGCGTACGCGTTCTGCGCCCAGGAAGCGATCCAGTTGCACGGCGGCGTCGGCTTTACGTGGGAATACGACCCGCATCTCTACTTCAAGCGCGCGCAGGCGTCGGGCGCGCAGTTCGGCAGCACGCCGCAACTGCTCGAATGGATCGCATGCCATGCGATCGAAGGCGGCGCATCGCAGCGTGGCGAAGCATTCGAGCCACCGGCTGCAGCCGCATCCCGTCCGTCCGCCGCACGCGCAGGAGCCCTTCAATGAACAGCGAAACGCGCGAACAGCAATTGCGGCACGAAGTGGCCGACTGGGTGCAGTCGCACCTGACCGGCGAATTCGCGTGCCTGAAATACCGCGGCGGCCCCGGCGACGAGGAAGCGTTTCCCGACCTGCGCAAGGCATGGGAGCGGGAACTCGCGCAGGGCGGCTGGACCGGCCTCGGCTGGCCGACCGCCACCGGCGGGCGCGGCTTCTCGGTGGCCGAACAGGTGATCTTCCACGAGGAATACGCGCGCGCCGGAGGCCCGGGAAGGATGGGCCACATCGGCGAAGGGCTGCTCGGGCCGACGCTCGTCGCCTGCGGCACCGACGACCAGCGCGCGCGTTTCCTGCCCGGCATTCTTGCCGGCACGCAGTTCTGGTGCCAGGGCTACTCCGAGCCGGGCGCGGGTTCCGACCTGGCCAACGTGCGCACGCGTGCCGAACAGGATGCGGACGGTACGTGGCGCGTCCACGGCCAGAAGGTCTGGACGTCGCTCGCACACGATTCCGACTGGATCTTCGTGCTCGCGCGCACCGACCCCGCGTCGAAGGGCAACAAGGGGCTGTCGTTCCTGCTGATGCCGCTCGACCAGCCGGGCATCGAGATCCGGCCGATCAGGCAGCTCAACGGCGGTGCGGAATTCAACGAGGTGTTCTTCGACGGCGCGCTCGCGGAAGCACGCGACCTCGTCGGCGCGCCCGGCGACGGCTGGCGGATCGCAATGACGCTGCTCGGCTTCGAACGCGGGATGTCGACGCTCGGCCAGCAGATGCAGTTCGTCCGCGAGCTCGAATGGGTGATCGACGCCGCGCGCGAATCGGGCGCGGACCGCGACCCGGTGCTGCGGCAGCGGATCGGCCGCGCGTGGGCCGGGCTGCGCGTGATGCGCTACAACGCGCTGCGCATGCTGTCCGGCGCCGACGACGCCGATGGCGGTGGCACCGCGCCGCTGCGCCGCGAGGCACTGATCTACAAGTATTTCTGGTCGAACTGGCACCGCGACCTCGGCCAGCTTGCGATGGATGCGCTCGGGCCTCGCGCGAACGTGATCGATCCGGCCGACGAAAAGCTCACCCATCTGCAGCGCGTATTCCTGTTCTCCCGTGCGGACACGATCTACGCGGGTACCAACGAAATCCAGCTCAACATCATGGCCGAGCGCGGGCTCGGCATGCCCAGGGAACCACGAGGCACAGCATGACCGAACCCCAGATCCAGAAAGCGCCGGCCTACGTGCCGGGCCACCAGCTGCTCGCCGGCAAATCGGTGCTGATCACGGCCGCCGCCGGCGCCGGCATCGGCTTCGCGGCCGCGCGCCGCTGCGCGGAGGAAGGCTGCCGCGCGCTGTTCATCTCCGACATCCACGAAAAGCGCCTCGAACAGGCGGTTCAGACGCTGCGTGCCGAAACGGGGCTGCAACAGGTCTACGGCCGCCTGTGCAACGTCGCGGTGGAGGCCGACGTGCAGGCGCTGGTCGCAGACGCCCAGGACAAGCTCGACGGCGTCGACGTGCTGATCAACAACGCGGGGCTCGGCGGGTCGACCCGCATCGTCGATATGGACGATGCCGAATGGTCGCGGGTGATCGACATTAGCCTCACCGGGACGTTCCGGATGACGCGCGCGATGCTGCCGCACATGCAGGCCCGCGGCCGCGGCGCGATCGTCAACAACGCATCGGTGCTCGGCTGGCGCGCGCAGGCGGAACAGGCCCACTACGCGGCGGCGAAAGCGGGCGTGATGGCGCTCACGCGCTGCGCGGCGCTCGAGGCGTCGCCGTACGGCGTGCGCATCAACGCGGTCGCGCCGAGCATCGCGATGCACGATTTTCTGAAGAAGTCGGCCCCGGCCGACCTGCTGAATCAACTGACGTCGCGCGAAGCCTTCGGGCGCGCCGCCGAAGTCTGGGAGGTCGCGAACGTGATGGTGTTCCTTGCAAGCGATTACGCGTCGTACATGACGGGCGAAGTGCTGTCGGTCAGCAGCCAGCACGCATGATGAGCACGACCCTCGACCCCGTGCGCGCGACGCCCCGCGTGTTCGCGCATCCCGGCGAACTCGCGGCGGCCGTCGGCGACACGCTCGGCGCGGGCGCGTGGCTCGCGATCGACCAGATCCGCATCGACGGCTTCGCCGACGCGACCGGCGATCACCAGTGGGTGCACGTCGACCCGGTGCGCGCGAAGGACGGCCCGTTCGGCGCGTGCATCGCGCACGGCTACCTGACGCTGTCGCTCGTCAATCATTTCCTGCCGCAGATCGTGCGCATCGACGGCGCGCGGCTCGGCGTCAACTACGGCTGCGACAGGATCCGTTTCCCCGCGCCGGTGAAGGTCGGCGCGCGCGTGCGCGGCGTCGGCGAGCTGCTGCGCGTCGAGCCGCTCGACGGCGGCGTGCAGGCATGGATTCGCGTGACCGTCGAGATCGAAGGCGAAGCGAAACCCGGCTGCGTGGCCGACACGATCAGCCGTTACTACTTCTAGATTCAGAGAGCCAGCCCATGGAAGACGCAGTCATCGTTTCCGTCGCACGCACGCCGATCGGCAAGGCGTTTCGCGGCATGTTCAACGACACCGAGGCGCCCGCGCTGGGCGGCCACGTGGTGCGCACCGCGCTCGAGCGCGCGGGCGTCGCGCCGGCCGACGTCGACGACGTGCTGATCGGCTGCGCCGCGCAGCAGGGCACGCAGGGCTACAACATCGGCCGCCTGTCGGCGGCGGCGGCCGGGCTGCCGGCGTCGGTGCCCGGCATGGCGATCGACCGCATGTGCTCGTCGGGCCTGATGTCGATCGCGAGCGCCGCGCGCAGCATCGGCGCGGGCGATGCGCGGATCGTCGTCGCGGGCGGCGTCGAGTCGATCTCGCTCACGCAAAACAAGCACAAGAACGCGTATCGCGCGCGTTCGCAGGCCGTGCTCGACCACCAGCCGGCCGCGTACATGGCGATGATGGAGACGGCCGAGATCGTGTCGCGCCGCTACGGGATCTCGCGTGCGGCGCAGGATGAATTCGCGCTGCAGAGCCACCAGCGCACGGCCGACGCCCAGGCGGCCGGCCGCCTCGATGCGGAAATCGCGCCGCTCGACGTGCGGCGCGCGCTGTTCGACAAGGAAGGCAACCCGGCCGGCCACGAGGATCTGCGTGCGGCGCGCGACGAAGGCGTGCGCGCCGACACGACGGCCGAACGGCTCGCGGGGCTGAAGCCGTCGTGGAGCGGCGGCAAGGTCGTGGAGCAGGGCGAGTTCGTGACGGCCGGCAATGCGTCGCAGCTGTCGGACGGCGCGGCGGCTGTGGTCGTGATGTCGCGCAGCGAGGCGCTACGCCGCGGGCTGACGCCGCTCGGCGCGTTCCGCGGCCTCGCGGTGGCCGGCTGCGAACCGGACGAGATGGGCATCGGCCCGGTGTTCGCGATTCCGAAGCTGCTGGCGCGCTTCGGCATGACCGTCGGCGACATCGGGCTGTGGGAGCTGAACGAGGCGTTCGCGTGCCAGGCGCTGTACTGCCGCGACACGCTCGGCATTCCCGACGACCGGCTGAACGTCGACGGCGGTGCGATCGCGCTCGGCCATCCGTTCGGGATGTCGGGTACGCGGATGACGATGCACGCACTGCTCGAAGGCGCGCGGCGCGGCGTACGGCACGCGGTCGTGACGATGTGCATCGGCGGCGGGATGGGTGCCGCAGCGCTGTTCGAGGTCGGCGCATAGGGCACGTAGCGCACGTAGCGCACGTCTCGGACGTAGCGGACGCAGCGGCACGCGGATGGGCCGCGCCGCGCACGCGGCGAACCATTCACGAACGACGATTCGAGGCCGCGGCCATGACCGGCGGCCCGGAGACTTGCAGGCGACGGTCGCCGGCGCGCACGCGCCAACGGCTGTCGAACGCAGAAACAGGAGACAAGCCATGAAACGAACCTTGCCCGGACTCGCGATGTCGGCGCTCGTGCTCGGCGCCGCGCTGTTCGCGTTTTCGCCGCGCCCGCTGCCGGCGTTCCCGGTCACCGCGATCCATGCGGACCGGCTGCAGATCAACGGGCTCGCCCGGGCCGGCGCGCGCATCGTCGCGGTCGGCGAACGCGGCGTGATCCTGCTGAGCGACGATTCGGGCGCCCGCTGGCGGCCGGCGTCGGTCACGCCCGACCAGGCATCGACGCTCACGCAGGTGCGTTTCATCACGCCGACGCTCGGGATCGCGGTCGGCCACGACGGCCGGATCGTCCGCAGCGACGACGCCGGCATGCACTGGCGTGAAGTGCACATCGACCACGAGCATTCCGATCCGCTGCTGTCCGTGTGGGGCGCGGCGGGCGGCCCGCTGTTCGCGGCCGGCAGCTTCGGCCAGCTGCTGCGCTCGGACGACGCGGGCCTCACGTGGCAGCCGCTGAAGACGCCGGCCGGCGACCGTCACCTCAACGCGATCGTCGGCGACGGCCACGGCAACCTGCTGGTCGTGGGCGAGAGCGGCACGCTGCTGCGCTCGACCGACAACGGCGCGACGTGGGACAAGCTGCCGTCGCCGTACGCCGGTTCGCTGTTCGGCGCGCTGATGCTCGCGAACGGCGACTGGGTGGCATACGGAATGCGCGGCAACGTGGTGCGCAGCACCGATCGCGGCGCGACCTGGACGCATGTGGACAGCCACGTGCCGGTGTCGTATTTCGGCGCGACCCAGCTCGCCGACGGCGAACTCGTGCTGGTGGGCCAGGGCGGCGCGATCGTCGCGTCGCGCGACGGCGGGCTGACCTTCGACGTGCGCAAGCTCGGCGGCGTGCAGAGCCTCGCGGCCGTGCTCGACATGGGCCACGGCGCGCTGCTGCTCGGCGGCGAGGCCGGCGTCGCGCCGCTGGCCGGCGCGCCTGCGTCGACACCGTCGCCGTCCTGACGCCGGCCGCCCGCACCGCCAGCTTCCGTTCGTTTCGCATCGTCCGTCCCGACCCGAGAATTCCATGAACGACCTGTCACGTCCTCCTGAAGCCGTTTCCGCGTCGCGTCTCGCCGCGTTCGTCGAGCGCTGCGCCGACACGATCATCCGCCGGCGCAAGCTGCTGATGCTGCTGTGCGTCGCGGTGACGCTCGCGCTCGGCTTGTCGGCCACGCGCCTGAAGCTCGATCCGGGCTTCAACAAGATGATCCCGATGCAGCACCCGTACATGCAGGTGTTCGAGCGCTATGCGGGTGCGTTCCCCGGCGCGAACACGATCCTCGTGAGCCTGCGCTGGAAGGGCGACGGCGACATCTACAACCAGACGTTCATGGACGCGCTGCGCCACGCGACCGACGACGTCTTCTTCATCCCCGGCGTGAACCGCTCGCGCGTGTTCTCGCTGTTCACGCCGAACGTCCACTACACGGAAGTGACCGAGGCCGGCTTTCGCGGCGACGTGGTCGTGCCCGGCCAGTTCTCGAGCGCGAACCCGGACGATCTCGCGAAGGTGCGCCGCAACGTCGCGCGTTCGGGGCAGATCGGCCGCCTCGTCGGCAACGACCTGAAATCGGCGCTGATCCGCGCGGAACTGCGCGAGACAGACCCGGCCACCGGCAAGCGGCTCGACTACAGCGCGGTCGCGCGCCAGCTCGAGGAAATCCGCGCGCGTTATGCGAAGCAGGGCATCGACGTGAACATCATCGGCTTCGCGAAGCTGGTGGGCGACGTCGAGAACGGCATCGCGGGCGTGATGGCGTTCTTCGCGCTCGCATTCCTCGTGACGGCCGCGCTGCTGTTTGCCTACACGCGCTCGCTGAAGACCACCGTGCTGGCGCTCGTCGTCGCGCTGCTGCCGGTCGTGTGGCTGCTCGGCGCGCTGCCGCTGCTCGGGCTCGGCATCGACCCGATGTCGATCCTCGTGCCGTTCCTGATCTTCTCGATCGGCGTGTCGCACGCGGTGCAGATGACCAACGCGTGGAAGCAGGCGCTGGTGCGCGGCGCGTCGCCGGCCGACGCCGCGCGTGACGCGTTCCGCAAGCTGTTCGTGCCGGGCACGGTCGCGCTGCTGACCAACGCGCTCGGCTTCATGGTCATCATGCGGATCAGGATCGACATCGTGCGCGAACTCGGCATTACCGCGTGCCTCGGCGTGCTGCTGATGATCGTCACCAACAAGGTGTTCCTGCCGATCCTGCTGTCGTACACGCGCCTCGAACGCGGCACCTTGGCGCGCGCGCAGCGCACGGCGGCGGCCGGCGGGAGCGGAAGATGGTCGCGCTTCGCGGTATTCGCGCGGCCGATGCCCGCGCTCGGCGTGTTCGCGGTGGCGCTGGCACTGCTCGCGTACGGCACGCTCGAGTCGCGCAAGCTGGAGATCGGCGACATCGGCACCGGCGCGCCGGAGCTGCGCGCGAACTCGCGCTACAACATCGACAACGCGGCGATCACGCACCAGTACAACATCGGCGTGGACGTGCTGTCGGTGATCGTCGAGACGACCGGCTTCGACGACGCGTGCCTGCATTACCCGGTGATGAGCGCGATCGAGCAGTTCGAGATGAACATGCGCGGCGTGGCCGGCGTGCAGTCGGTGACGAGCGTGTCGTCGCAGGGCAAGGTGTTCATCGCCGCGTTCAACGAAGGCAACCCGCGCTGGGCCGCGTTGCCGCGCTCGAGCGACGGGCTCACGCAAGGCTCCAACGCGTTCGACCCCGACAACGGGATGAACACCGCGAACTGCAAGGCGATCCAGGTCCTGATCTACACGAAGAACCACGAAGGCACGACCATCGCGCACATCGTCGACGAGATCAAGCGTTTCGCGGCCGAGAACCCGACGCCGAACGTCGCGTTCCGGCTCGCGGGCGGCAACGTCGGCGTGATGGCGGCGACCAACGAGGCGGTCGGCGACGCGGAGATCGCGATGCTGCTGTCGATCTTCGGCGCGATCGCGCTGCTCTGCGCGGTCACGTTCCGCTCGTGGCGCGCGGTGCTGTGCATCATCGTGCCGCTCACGCTCGTGTCGATCCTGTGCAATGCGGTGATGGCGCTTCTCGGCATCGGGCTGAAGGTCGCGACGCTGCCGGTGATCACGCTCGGCGTGGGCGTGGGCGTCGACTACGGGATCTACCTGTACGAACGCCTGCAGCACGACCTCCGCCACGGCGCGACGCTGCCGGACGCGTTCGCCGACGCGATGCGCCAGCGCGGCACGGCCGCGCTGTTCACGGCCGTCACGATGTTCATCGGCGTCGGCACGTGGGCGTTTTCCGCGCTGAAGTTCCAGGTCGACATGGGCGTGCTGCTCGCGTTCATGTTCCTCGTGAACCTGTTCGGCGCCGTGTTCCTGCTGCCCGCGCTCGCCGCGTGGCTCGGCGTCGAGCGTGCCGAGCGCCGCGTGCAGCACGCGCATGCGCAGCCGACGCCGGCGGCTCCGGCAACGTTGAAACCGTCGCCCGCGCTCGAACCCGGCAACCCGATGCGCTGACCGGCGCCCCCATTTCCCCCTGCGCGCGGCCGGCCGCCGCGCGTTGTCCACAAGAGGAGTCAACCCACATGTCCGCACGCCCTTACAAGATCGAAGCCCAGCCGCTCGCGCAGCGCTATGCGCGCGGCTGGCACTGCCTCGGGCTCGCCCGCGACTACAAGGACGGCAAGCCGCACACGCTGAACGCCTTCGGCCGCAAGCTCGCCGTGTTCGCCGATTCGACCGGCAAGGTCAACGTCGTCGACGCGTACTGCCCGCACATGGGCGCCGACCTGAGCCTCGGCACGGTGCAGGGCGACAACCTCGTGTGCCCGTTCCACGGCTGGGCGTGGAGCGGCGAAGGCCAGTGCGCATCGATTCCGTACTGCAAGCGGATCCCGCCGAAGGCGCGCATCGGCGCATGGCCGACCTGCGAGGAAAACAACCTGCTGTTCGTCTGGAACGACCCGGAAGGCAACGCACCGCCGCCCGAAGTCGCGATTCCGCGCCTCGACGTGTGCTTCTCCGACGAATGGTCGGGCTGGGTCGTCGACAAGATGGTGATCCAGGCCAACTGCCGCGAGCTGGTCGACAACATCTCGGACGTCGCGCACTTCGCGACCGTGCACCGCGCGCCGATCGACTATTTCGCGAACCTGTTCGAGGGCCACAAGGCGACGCAGCTGATGGTCGGCCGCAGCGAGAAGCTCGGCGGCGACGCCCTGACCGCGCTGTCGACGTATTTCGGGCCGGCCGTGCACATCACGCAGATGACGGGGCAGAGCGGCGGGCAGCCGATCCACTCGGTGCTGCTGAACTGCCACGTGCCGATCGACATGAACAGCTTCGAGCTGCGCTACGGCGTGATCGTGAAGAAGGTGGCCGGGCTGTCCGACGAGCAGAACACGGAGATCGCGAACGCGTACGTGAAGGAAGCGCAGCGCGCGTTCTACGAGGACGTCGACATCTGGCACAGCAAGACGCGGATCGACAACCCGCTGCTGTGCGAGGGCGACGGGCCGCTGTACCAGATGCGCGACTGGTATTCGCAGTTCTACCTGGACGTGGCGGACGTGCGGCCGACGAGCGTCGCGCGCAAGGCGTTCGAGATGCGGATTCGCGAAGGCGATGCACCGCCGGCGCTGCATCACGTGTTCGAGCCGCGGTAAGAACCGGCGGGCCGGCCGCCGGCCGGAAAGCGGGGGCGCATCGAAATACGTCCCGTCGGCCGGCAACACCCGCCGCGCAAGGCGCACGCGGCGGGTGTGCTTGTGCGCCGCATCAAAATGACTTGACGAAACGGCCGCTACCGCGTAGTGTCCATGGCCGAAGTGTTCAAGAAGTTCGATTGCTCATCATTGGCCGCACTCCGTGCGGCGGTCGTTGGTCTCTCCCTCTTTTGAGTCTTTCTGTGCCCGTTGCGGGCGCATGTTCAATTATTCGTATTAAGGAAGTATTTGTGGATACCGGTACCGTCAAGTGGTTCAACGAAACCAAGGGCTTTGGTTTCATCTCCCCGGACAACGGCGGCGACGATCTGTTCGCCCATTTCTCTGAAATTCGCGGCACGGGCTTCAAGACCCTGGCCGAAGGCCAGAAGGTCAGCTTCGAAGTGAAGCGCGGCCCGAAGGGTCTGCAAGCGTCGAACATCACGCCGCAGTAAGCCGCATCGGCAGCGGCCGCCAAACGGTGGCCGTCGCCGGACGGATTGGCGCGCACGGCGCCGCTTCGGCGGCAGCCGGCGCGTTTCCGATGCGCACGACCGATGCATCGCGACATTCACGATGCATCGGTCGTGTCGCCTCCCTCATCGCATGCCTGTACGGCGTGCGACGCAACGCCCTCGCGAAGCGCCCGCCGCTTCGCCAGCGCATCACCGCTTCAACGCATCAACCCGAGCAGACCGCCGCCATGCCTTGCCGGCGCGGTCCCGACTTGCGCGGCGCCGTATGCGCCGCCGCCACCGACCGCCTGAACGCCGCAACGCGCCGGGCTCCGATCGCAAGACAGGCCCATGGCCCGTCTGAACGAACCGATCCCCGGCAGCCTGCCGGCCGCCGTCCCGTTGCGGGACACGGCGCCGGGCAGATCGCCGCGGCTGCGGTCAATTACCTTGTCTGGAGGAATTGGTTTGGCAAAAGAAGAACTGCTGGAACTGGACGGAATCGTCGACGAAGTGCTGCCGGACAGCAAATACCGTGTCACGCTGGAAAACGGCGTCGTGGTGGGCGCATACGCGTCCGGCCGCATGCGCAAGAACCACATCCGCATTCTCGCGGGCGACCGCGTGACGCTGGAACTGTCGGTCTATGACCTCACCAAGGGCCGCATCAACTTCCGGCACAAGGACGCGAATTCGCCGCGTCCGCAGCGCACCGGCGGGCCGCGTCGTTAAGCGGCAACGATCGGCGCGCAACCGCGTGCCGATCGGATCCCGTCCGGCCTCCATGGCCGGACGAACCGGATGAACGGCCCGTTGCTTGCCGTTTACCGGCCGCCGGCGGCGTCGTCATGCCGCAGCGGCCAACCCCGCCTTCACCGGCCGCCGCGCGTGCGCCAACGCTCAGGCAGCCGCGTCCCGCAGGAAATCCTCGATGACCATCGCGAAATACGGCGGGCACTCCTGCATCGGGTAATGCCCGCTATTCGGTATCGTCGCGACCCGCGCGTTCGGGTGCCACGCGAGGAACGTCGCCTGCATCGCCGCTTCGTCGAGCCCCGGATCCTTGTCGCCGACGATCACCAGGAAGCGCGTCTCTAGCCCGCGGATATCGTCGACGAAATCCGTTCCGGTCAGCATGTCGAGATACGCGAGCCGGCAGGCCGGCGCCACGCGCTCGCGGTTCTGCCGCAGCTTCAGGTCGGCCCAGCGCGCCGACAATCCACCCGTCACGAATCGCATGAGCCGGCGAAACGCATCGTCATCGACGGCCGTGCTCGCGAAGAACGCGCGTGCGTCGTCGTTCAGGCGGTTGCCGGCGGCCGACACCGGGCACACGGCGATCGCGCTCTTGATGCGGGAGGGCGCATCGGCGGCGAGCCGTTGTGTCGCCATGCCCGTCATCGAATGGCCGATCACGTGAAAGCGCGGCCAGCCGAGACGATCCGCGAGCGCGAGGCAGTCGGCCGAGATCTCGTCGACGGTACAGGTGCCGCGCAGGTGGATGGATTCGCCGTAGCCGCGCAGGTCGACGAACACGTACGTGAATGTCGATTCGTCGAGATACGGGAGCAGCGCCGCGTAGTTCGTATGGTCGCCGAGCCAGTCGTGCAGGACCATCACGCATTCGGGGCCGGTACCGTGCCGCAGGTAGCCGAGGCCGTCGTGGTCGGCGTTCGGCGCGGAGGAGAGGGTGTCGATACGGTTCATTTCAAGGCGTTTCCTTTTGGTGGGTGAACCAAAACGAAACGCCCTCCCGGCGGACCGGGAGGGCGTCTTGAAAGTGCGTCGATCGTATCGGGCCGACCGGCGAAAGTCAACGTTCGATGCACCGTCCCGCCCGATACGTCGACGCGGCGCGCATTGGCCGTTGTCGTCCGACAGCCGCAACGCGATCGTCAGCCCGATGTCGTGACGCGGAAAACCGCGCCGGCCGGCGGCTGACCGCACGCGCGGCGACGCGGTTCGCGTGCGGCTCGCGTATGGCTTTACGTGCGGTCCGGCGCGGTCGTACACTCGTCGGCAATTCGCGGCCCGCGCCGCGCGTGCGGCTTTCAATCCCTTCAGCATCTTTCAGCGGGCCAACGGCCGTGCCAGCCGGACTTTCGTCGCGCGACGCCAGGAGGCGCCATGAGTGCAGACGCAGCCCCCGCACCCCCGTCGGTTCAGGACCGCATCCGGCACGTGTTCGTGCTGATGCTCGAGAACCGCTCCTTCGATCACCTGTTCGCGCTGTCGGGCTACCCCGACATCGTCGCCGCGTCGCCGGGCAACAGCAACGCGTATGGCGGCGTGGTCTATCCGTTCGGCGGCGGCGCGCCCGACCGGATGCCGACCGATCCGTGCCACGAATTCACCGACGTGCTCGAGCAGCTCTGCGGCGCGGGCGTGCCGTTCGTGAAAGGGCAGGCCTATCCGCCGGTCCGCAATACCGGATTCGTGTCGAACTACGCGACGTCGCGTTCCGAAGGCAAGCCGCCGCAGCCGGCCGACGCGGGCAAGATCATGCAGGGCGTCGACATCGCGACGCAGGCCCCGTCGCTGCACGCACTCGCGAACGCGTTCGTGCTGTGCGACGCGTGGCACGCGTCGATGCCCGGGCCGACCTGGCCGAATCGCTTTTTCCTGCACGGTGCGTCGTCGGCCGGGCTCGATCATTCGCCGACGAGAGAAGAAATGGCCGGATGGGACGCGTTCGACGGTTTCCCGTATCCGAAGGGTTCGATCTTCGCCGCGCTCGGCGACGACAACTGGCGCATCTACCAGGACCAGACGGGCAATCCGCTCGGCCACGTGCCGCAGGTGGCGTCGCTGAAGGGCATCAGCTTCTTCGACATCGACGACCTCGCGCATTTCGAGGCCGATCTCGCGGCGGGCTATACGGCGCGCTATACGTTCATCGAGCCCGGTTACGGCGACATCGTGCACGGCACCTACCAGAACGGCAGCTCGCAGCATCCGATGGACGGCCTCGCCGGCGGCGACCAGCTCGTCGCGCGCGTGTACAACGCGATCCGCAATTCGCCGGTGTGGAACAGCAGCCTGCTCGTGATCTGCTACGACGAGCACGGCGGCTTCTACGATTCGGTCGGGCCGGGCGCTGCGCCGCCGCCGAACGATGGCGCGGCGGCGACGCTGAACGCGAGCGGCTTCGGGTTCGACGTGTACGGCGTGCGGGTGCCGGCGATCGTGATTTCGCCGTGGGTCGCGGCAGGGCGGGTCGACCATACGGTGTACGACCATGCGTCGGTCGCCGCGACGCTCGAGCGGTTGTTCGGCCTGGCGCCGCTGACCGACCGCGATCGTCTCGCGAACGACCTGCTGGCGCTCGTGACGACTACGTGCCGGACGGATTGTCCGCAAAGGATCGGAACATGAGTACGACACCGGACCCGCGCGATGCGCTGCCCGTGCGCGACGGCACGAGCCTGATCGCGTACCTGCACATCCTGAAGAAAGCGCATGCGGCGCTGGTCGGCCATGACAAGGCCCATCAGCGCTTCAGCGAGATCGTGACGCGCGGGCAGGCGCGGCAATACATCGAGGAGCTGATGCCGTCGCTGCTGCAGGCGCGCGAAGCGCATCGGCGGCGCAGGCACGGCGGGAAGCATCGGTGATGCGGCGAGCGGCATCGATACCGAAGGCGCGAGCGCGCACAGCAGTGATGCGACGGTAAAGGGGGCCGTGCCCGCGATGAAGATGCGGCGCCGGCCGTGCAAATCGGCGAGCAGCCGGCCCGTCGGCAGCAGTGCCGCGCAAGCGAGGTTGTCGATGCCGACAACCCGTTGCACTGCGCCGACGCAGGCGTTCGCTTACGCCGCCACCTCCCGCGCCCGCACCATCGTCAGCGCCGCATCCTCGATCATGTCCTCCTGCCCGCCGACGAGCCGCTGCCGGCCCAGTTCGACGAGGATGTCGCGTGCGGGAATCCCGTACTTCGCTTCCGCACGCTTCGCGAACAGCAGGAACGACGAGTAGACACCTGCATAGCCGAGCGTCAGCGCATCGCGGTCGAGGCGGATCGGCGCATCCATGATCGGCACGACGAGATCCTCGGCGACGTCCGAGATCGCGAACACGTCGACGCCTGTCTCGATCCCCATCCGGTCGCACACCGCGACGAACACTTCCATCGGCGTGTTGCCCGCGCCGGCGCCGAGGCCGGCCGCGGCCGCATCGATCCGGTTCGCACCGGCCGCCACGGCCGCGACCGAGTTCGCGACACCCATCGCGAGGTTGTGATGGCCGTGGAAACCCAGCTCTGTCTCCGGCTTCAGCGCGTCGCGCACCTGGCCGATCCGCGCGGCCACGTCGTCGGGCAGCATGTGGCCGG
This sequence comes from Burkholderia sp. AU4i, assembly GCF_000466765.1. Lineage (NCBI taxonomy): Bacteria > Pseudomonadati > Pseudomonadota > Betaproteobacteria > Burkholderiales > Burkholderiaceae > Burkholderia > Burkholderia sp. AU4i. The sequence continues at coordinate 39,954 of NZ_ASSI01000070.1, forward strand.
CCGAATCGGTGATGTAGATGCAGTTCGCGCCGTACGATTCCATCAGCTTCGCCTGCACGACGAGCTGCGCCGGCGACGACATGTGCGCCATCATCAGGAATCCGACCGTATCGAGGCCGAGCATGCGCGCGAGGCCGATGTGCTGTTCCGATACGTCCGCTTCGGTGCAGTGCGTCGCGACGCGAATCGTGCCGACGCCGAGTTCGTGCGCCATGCGCAGATGCTCGATGGTGCCGATGCCGGGCAGCAGCAGTGCCGACACCTTTGCCCGCTTCAGCTCCGGGATCACGGCGCCCAGGTACGCCTCGTCGGTGTGCGCGGGGAAACCGTAGTTGACCGAGGCGCCGCCGAGCCCGTCGCCGTGCGTGACCTCGATCAGCGGCACGCCGGCCGCGTCGAGCCCGCGCGCGATGCTGCGCATCTGGTCGAGCGTGATCTGGTGGCGCTTCGGGTGCATCCCGTCGCGCAGCGACATGTCGTGGACGGTGATCTTCTTGCCTGCAAGTGACATCGTGTGACTCCTCGACTCAAGCGGTGGCGGCCGTCGCGGCCAGCATCTGTTCGGCGAAACGCTCGGCCGTGGCGGCCGCGGCGGCGGTCATGATGTCGAGGTTGCCCGCGTACTTCGGCAGGTAGTCGCCGAGCCCTTCGACCTCCATGAACACCGACACGCGATTGCCGTCGAACACCGGGCCGTTCTTCAGCGTATAGCCGGGCACGTAGCGTTGCACTTCCTTGACCATCGCATGCACGGACGCGGTGATCGCGTCGACGTCGGGCGGGCCGTCGGTCAGGCAGTGGATCGTGTCGCGCATGATCAGCGGCGGCTCGGCCGGGTTGATCACGATGATCGCCTTGCCCTTGCGGGCGCCGCCGACCTGTTCGATCGCGCCGGACGTCGTGCGCGTGAATTCGTCGATGTTCTTGCGCGTGCCGGGGCCGACCGAGCGCGACGATACCGTCGCGACGATCTCGCCGTATGCGACCGGCTGCACGCGCGACACCGCGTACACCATCGGGATCGTCGCCTGGCCGCCGCACGTGACCATGTTCACGTTCATCTGCGCGCTGTCGAGATGCGCGTCGAGGTTCACCGGCGGCACGCAGTACGGCCCGATCGCGGCGGGCGTCAGGTCGATCATCTTCACGCCGAGCGCGGTGAGCTTGTCGGAGTTGTCGCGGTGCACGTAGGCCGACGTCGCGTCGAACGCGATGCGGATGTCGTCGGCGGCGACGTGCGGCAGCAGCCCGTCGACGCCCTTGTCGGTGGTCTTCAGGCCGAATTCGCGGGCGCGCGCGAGGCCGTCGGAGGCCGGATCGACACCGACCATCCACACGGGTTCGAGCACCGGCGAGCGGCGCAGCTTGACCAACAGGTCGGTGCCGATGTTGCCGGGCCCGATCAGTGCGCATTTGATTTTCTTCATCAGGATGGTTCCTTTAGATAAAGCGGACGTCGCAACTGCCGATGCCGGAGATATGCATCGACAGTGCGTCGCCGGCCGTGACCGGAATCAGTTTCGCGAGCGAGCCGGACAGCACGATCTCGCCGGCAAGCAGCGGCACGTCGTACGCGGCGAGCGTGTTCGCGAGCCACGCGACCGCGTCGGCGGGATGGCCGAGCGCCGCGTCGCCGCGGCCTTGCGCGACGGGCTCGCCGTTCTTCTCGATCGTCATCTCGCACGCGGCGAGATCGAGCGTGCGCGGGTCGACGCGCGTTTCGCCGAGCACGTACACGCCGCACGACGCGTTGTCGGCGACAGTGTCCTCGATGCGGATCGCCCAGTCGCGGATGCGCGAGTCGACGATCTCGAAGCAGGGCGCGACGGCGGCCGTCGCGGCGATCACGTCGGTGCGGTCGATGCCGGGGCCGCGCAGGTCGCGCGCAAGGATGAACGCGATCTCGCCCTCGGCGCGCGGCGCGATCAGCGAATCGGCGGCGATCGCCTCGCCGGCCGCGTAGTGCATGCCCGACAGCAGGATGCCGAAATCGGGCTGGCGCACGTTCAGCATGTCCTGCACGGCCTGGCTCGTCACGCCGATCTTCTTGCCGACGACCGCCTCGCCGTGTTCGACGCGGCGTTCGATGAAGCGCTGCTGGATGCGGTACGCGTCGTCGAGCGACAGGCGGCGCGCCCGGCCCGACAGCGGCGCGACCGGTGCGCGCGCGTGCCATGCGGCGTACAGCTCGTCACCGAGCGTCGTATGCAGGCGGGAAGACATGAAAGGGCCCTCGAATGGAAATGGCCGCCGTCACGGGCGGCGTCGTGCGCCGGAGCGGGGCTCCGGCGCGTGGGTCACGGGCATGCCGCGTCGGTCGGTCGATCAGTTGCCCGAACTGCGGATCGCGTCAGGCGAGAAATACGCCTCGTTGAACTGCGGGCTGTTGTCGAGCTTCGGCATCGGGCCTTCGTTCGTCAGGCGGTCGGCCATGTACGCGCCGGAGATCAGGTCGTGGAAGAACACCGCGCTCGGGTAGAACACCTTCGCGTCATAGGCGTACAGCGACGTCGCGACATTGGTGCGCCACAGCTGGCCGCGCGCGTCGTAGTTGTCCGCGAGCAGCGATTGCCACGAATCCTCGTCGATGTACAGCACGCGCTTCGCGTACTGGTGACGGTAGCCGCTCTTCAGCGTGGCCTGCAGCACCCACACGCGATGCAGTTCGTAGCGGATGTAGCTCGGGTTCTCGTGGCCCTTGGTCAGCAGTTCGCCGTACTTCACCGCGCTGTCCATCACCTTGTAGTTGTTGTACGGCACGTAGATCTCGCGCTTGCCGACGATCTTCCAGTCGTAGCGATCGCCGGGGCCGTTGTACAGGCGGTCGTCGTCGACCGTGCGGAAGCCGCCCGGGCCCTGCGGCTGGTCGTAGCCGTATTCGGGCGCCTGGCGCACGCGCCGCGTGCCGGGGTTGTACATCCACGTGCGCGACGAGTTGTCCGCGCCGGCCTTGTCCCAGTTCGTGAAGCCGACAATCAGCGAGCCGCGGTCGGACAGCGGCAGCTCCGTCGCGTTGCGGTAGTACGTGCGGTTGTTCAGGTCGCTCTTCACGTCGTACTTGCCGACGTTGCGCGGCGAGTAGATGTCGTAGCGCACCTTGCCCCACGCGATGTTGCCGTCGGAGTAGACGACCGCCTGGTCGTAGGTGGCCTGCTCGGTACCGATCGACGACGAGAAGCGCTGGTTCCACAGCAATTCGGCGGCGGTCTTCGGGATCGGATAGGGCACCGTCGGCGGCGCGTTCGTGAGGCCGTTCGCGTCGGACGTCATCGTCGAGTCCGGCGCATAAGTGCGAATGTCCTTGTAGACGGAATCCGGGTAGCGGAAGTCGCGGTGGGTCGGGTAGACGACGATCTTGAACGTGGCCGGATAGCGCTTGAACATCGCCTTCTGGCCGTCGGTCAGGTGCTCGGCGTACTGCGCCATGTTCTCCGCGGTGATCGTCGCGACCGGCTTCTCGCTCGCGTACGGATCGGGGTAACGGCTGCCGCGCTTGTACTGCACGTCCGGCGGCGTGCCGAGCCACTTGCCCGACCACTCGGGCACGCCGCTGTCCTTGCTCGCGGCGCGCACGGCGCCCATCGGGGTCAACTGGCCGTCGAGCGCCTTCAGGTCGTCCGGCGTGACCTTCGGGTACGACGCCGTCGCGGCGAGTGCGCACGCGGCGATCGCCGACGCGCGCAGGAGGGGGAGACGAATTCGCTTCATGACAAATCCTCTTGCTGAGTGACGAGCGGCCGGGCCGCTCAGAAGTGATAGGTCGCCGTGGCCAGCACGTAGTCGCGATCCGCGAGCGGGCGCGTGACCGGGTTCGGCGAGCCGAGGAACTTCGCGTAGACGAGCGACAGCTGCAGGTTGCTCAGGCGCGTGAACGTCACGCCGGCCGTCACGCGGTGGTCGCCCTGGCCCGTCAGCGAGCCGAGCGCGCCGGCGAGCGGCGACGTGCCCGTCAGGTCGTGCGTGTAGGTCAGCGGCACGTCGAGATCCCAGCCGTTGAACACGTTCTTGTAGCTGAGCGTCCACGCGATCTCCATCGCGAGCGCGTTGCGCGAATTCGCGAGCGTGGTCGACCCGCCTTGCTCCGAGATGCTGCCCGCGTGCACGTACGTGAGTTCGCCGATCAGCGACTGCGAATTCGCGAGGAAACTCGGCCCGATCGAGTAGATGCCGGACAGGTTGGTCTGCAGCACGTTCGCGCGCGTCGACTGCGGGCCCATCGCGGTATTGACGAGCACGGCCGCGCCCTGGCGGTACGACACTTCGCCCGCGACGTTCACGGGGCCGACCTGCGTGGAGAAGCTCGCACCGGTCAGCTTGATGTTGTTGAAGTAGGTCTGCTGGTACTGGAGCGTCGGGAAGTAGGTGGTGACGACACTCGGGTTCATGTCGTTGTAGTGCAGGTGATACACGCCCAGCTCCGTGTCGCCGAACACGCGGAAGCGCGCGCCGATCCCCCACTGGTTGCGTGCGCTCGGCTTGTCGTCGGCGCCGCGCGGAATGATCATCCCGCCCGGGCCGATGATGAACTGCGCGCCCGGACCAACCACGTCCGAATAGCTCCAGTAGGTGCCCGGCGCGGTGAGGCGGTTCTCCTTGAACGCGAACTGGTAGTACGCGAGCAGGCTGAAGTTCGGCGTGATCTGCCACTGCGTCGAGATCTGCGGCACCGGCAGCAGGATGTCCTTCACCTCGGCGCCGGCCATGTACGACTTGGTCGCGTCGGCGGGGCCCTGCGCGCCCGCGATGTTCGGAAAGAACAGGCTTTCGCCCCACGCGACCACTTGATCGCCGACCTTCACGTTCAGGCTCGTCGAGCCGATGTGGAACGTGTTGTACGCGTACGCGGCGAGCAGCGTCGTGTGGCCGCCCGACCAGTAGCGCGCGTCGCTCGTGAAATTGTTGTACTGGCCCGACTGGTTCACGGTGCCCGGCGCGTCGTTGTAGTTCGGGCGGTGGTACGCCTGGTCGTAGAACGTGTCGGCCCGCACGAACACACCCCAGTCGTCGTGCTTCAGGTTCACTTCGCCGAGCAGGCTGACCTGGTTCTCGATCAGCTTGTTCTTCGCGAAGTTGCGATCGCCGTCGTCGCCGTTGATGTTCGCCGGCGTGAGGAGATTGCCGCTCGGTGCGCGGGTGCGCATGCCGAGGCCGTAACTGAGCGTGAACGTGTAGTCCAGCGTCGTGTCGGCGCCCAGCTCGATCGTGCTGCCGGCGTGCGCGTCGGGAACGGCGCACGTCAGCAGCGCGGCGGCCAGCGTCGACAGCGTGGCGGTTGCCCGCTTGCCGGTACGGCGCGAAATCCGTTGATGCATGGTGTCTCCTCTTGGGGGTATCGACGACGGTCGACTATGTGTTGTCGTGAGAGGCAGAGTAGGGAGATCGCGGTAGCAGGGAATCGTCAAAATGAACTAGATGACTTCCCTAGGACTGGCAACGATCGCGCGAGGCCGCATGCGCGACGCGTGTCATCGCGCGTTCGCCTGTGCCGCCGACAGGAACGCGGGCCGTTCGCCGCCGCCGTCGAGCCGCAGGTTCGCGCCCGACGTGTACGACGCGTCGGGCGACGCGAGAAAGAGGCACGCGGAGGCAACGTCGTCGGGTGTCGCGAGGCGGCCGGCGGGAATCGTCGTGCGGATCGCGTCGAGCGCATCGTCGTCGCCGTAGTGGCCTTCGGTGGCAGATTCCGTCTGCACGAGGCTCGGGCTGATCGCACACACGCGCACCCGCGGCGCCCACTCGACCGCGAGCGACGTGACCGCATTGACGAGGCCCGCTTTCGCGGCGCCGTACGCGGCCGTGCCGGGCGACGGCCGCGACGCGCTGACGCTCGCGATGAACAGCATCACGCCGCCTTCGGGCTGCGGCTGCATGATCGCGTTCACGCGCTGCGCGAGCTGCAGCGGTGCGATCAGGTTCAGCCGCACGATCGATTCGGTGAAGCGCGGCGACGCATCGGCTGCAAGCGCGAATGGCGAGCCGCCCGCGTTGTTGACGAGCACGTCGAGGCCGCCGGCCTCCGCGCGGAGGGTTGCGAGCATCGCGTCGACCTGCTCGATGTCGCGCAGGTCGGCCGCGACGAATGCCGCCGTGCGGCCGCCGGCCGCGGGCGGCGTGTCGGGTGCGCTGCGTCCGCAGACGAACACGCGCGCGCCCGCCGCGAGAAACCGTTCGGCGATGCGCCGCCCGATGCCCTTGGTGCCGCCCGTCACGAGCACCGTCTTGCCGCTGTAGTCGAATCCGTTCATCGTCTGCCTCCGTTTCGGTGGGCCGATGATAGGAAGAAGCGCGCGCGGCTTCGTAGTCTGAAAGGACGATGCCGGCCGGCTCCGGCGACGCAATCATCGTGGTCAGGCATCCATCGAACGACGAAGGAGACAACCCGCGATGACGATCCCCACGACGCCGCCGGCCGGCATCTTCACCGACGTGCCGGGCGGCCTACGCCTGCACCATTACGAGGCGGGCGAGGGCCGGCCCGTGGTGTTCATCCACGGCAGCGGCCCGGGCGCCAGCGGTTTCAGTAACTTCAAGCACAACGTGCCCGCGTTCGCGGCGGCCGGCCATCGCGCGATCGTCGTCGACCTGCCGGGCTACGGGCAGTCGTCGAAGCCGTCCGACGTTGCCTATACGCTCGATTTCTTCGTCGGCGCGCTGCATGCGCAACTGGACGCGCTCGGGATCGGGCCGGCCGTGCTGCTCGGCAACTCGCTCGGCGGCGCGATCGCGCTCAAGTACGCGCTCGATTACCCGGACGAAGTCGACGGGCTGATCATGATGGCGCCGGGCGGCGTCGAGGATCGCGACACCTATTTTCGGATGGAAGGCATCCAGCGGATGGTGAAGCTGTTCACCAATCGCCAGATGAATGACGACACGATGCGCGAGCTGCTGACGCTACTCGTGCACGATCCGGCGATCGTCACCGACGCGCTCGTGGCCGAGCGGATGACGGTGTGCGCCGAGCAGCCGACCGAAGTGCTGTCGACGATGAGCGTGCCGAACCTGACCGGTGCGCTCGGCGACCTGCGCTGCCCGGTGCTGGGTTTCTGGGGAACGGACGACCGATTCAATCCGGTCGGCGGCGCGCTGAAGTTCCTCGAACACTGTCGCGACGCGCGTTTCGTGCTGATGAACCGGTGCGGCCACTGGGTGATGGTGGAACACGCCGACTATTTCAATCGGGAATGCCTCGATTTTCTTGCGGCGCGGAATACGCGATAACGCCGGATGCCCACGAGGGCCTGCTCCGATGCGGGCGGGCCGTCTGAACACATACATGGAGACGACATGAAGCTCATCGAAGACCTGTTCGACCTGCGCGGCAAGGTGGCCGCGATCACTGGCGGCGCGCGCGGCATCGGCGCGGAGACCGCGCGCACGCTGGCCGCGGCCGGGGCGAGCGTCGCGATTCTCGACGTGCTGTCGCAACCGGCGGAAGCGCTCGTCGAGGAGATTCGCGCGCAGGGCGGCCAGGCCGCGTTCTGGGCGCTCGACGTGACGCAGGAGGCCGACGTGGCGCGCGTGTTCGGCGAGATCGTCGCGCGCTTCGGGCGCCTCGACGTGCTCGTGAACAATGCGGGCATCGAAGGCCACAACGTGCCGACGCACGAGCTCACGCTCGCGCAGTGGCAGCGCGTGCAGGACGTGAACGTGAACGGCGTGTTCCTGTGCACGCGTGCCGCGATTCCGCACATTGACGCGGCCGGCGGCGGGTCGATCGTGAACCTGTCGTCGATGTACGGGATCGTCGGCGGTCCCGACGTGCCCGCGTATCACGCGTCGAAGGCCGCGGTGCGGATGATGGCGAAGGTCGACGCGATGCTGTATGCGGCAAAGAACATCCGCGCGAACTCGGTACACCCCGGCTATATCCGCACGCCGATGCTCGAGGACGCGTTCCGCCAGATGGGGCAGGACCCGGACAACGTGTTCGGCTACCTGCAGACGCACGTGCCGATGGCGAAGATCGGCAGCCCGCGCGACATCGCGGCCGGCATCCTGTATCTCGTGTCGCCGGCCGGGCGTTACGTGACGGGCGCGGAGCTCGTGATCGACGGCGGTTATACCGCGCGCTGACGCGGCTATCGCACCACAAGGGAGACGCGCAGTTGAAAGTGCTCGTGGCAGTGAAACGCGTGGTCGACGCGAACGTGAAGGTCGGCGTGAAATCCGACCGGACGGGCGTCGACATCGCGAACGTGAAGATGTCGATGAACCCGTTCGACGAGATCGCGGTGGAGGAGGCCGTGCGGTTGAAGGAGGCCGGTGTTGTGACCGAAGTGGTCGCGGTGTCGGTCGGCGTCGCGCAGGCGCAGGAAACGCTGCGCACGGCGCTCGCGATCGGCGCGGATCGCGCGATCCTCGTCGAGTCGAACGACAGCGTTGAACCGCTGGGCGTCGCGAAGGTGTTGAAGGCGCTGGTCGACAAGGAGCAGCCGTCGCTCGTGATGCTCGGCAAGCAGGCGATCGACGACGATTCGAACCAGACCGGGCAGATGCTGGCCGCGCTGGCCGGTTTGCCGCAGGCGACGTTTGCGTCGAAGGTGGTGGTGGCCGACGGGCGTGCGACGGTTGCACGCGAAGTCGACGGCGGCGCGGAAACGCTGTCGCTTCGACTGCCGGCCGTGGTGACCACCGACCTGCGTTTGAACGAGCCGCGCTACGTGACCTTGCCGAACATCATGAAGGCGAAGAAGAAGCCGCTCGAGATCGTGCAGCCCGGCGACCTTGGGGTGGATGTGACGCCGCGTTTGAAAGTGCTCAACGTGAACGAGCCGCCGAAGCGCGCAGCCGGCATGAAGGTGCCGGACGTGCAGACGCTGGTCGCGAAGCTGAAGACCGAAGCCAGGGTGCTGTAACAGGGAACGCAACGAAATGACGATTCTGGTAATTGCGGAACACGACAACGCATCGATCAAGGCCGCGACACTCAATGCGGTGGCGGCTGCGCAGGCGCTCGGCGCGGCAGGCGGCGGTGACGTGCATGTTCTGGTCGCGGGCCACGACGCGCAACGTGCGGCCGATGCCGCAGCGAAGATCGCGGGGGTATCGAAGGTGCTGCTGGCCGATGCGCCGCAGCTCGAAGCGGGCCTCGCGGAAAACGTCGAAGCGACCGCGCTGAACATCGCGAAGGACTACTCGCACATCCTCGCGCCTGCGACTGCGTACGGCAAGAACATCGCGCCGCGTATCGCCGCGAAGCTGGACGTCGCGCAGGTCTCCGAGATCACGGCGGTCGTGTCGGCCGATACCTTCGAGCGCCCGATCTACGCGGGCAACGCGATCGCGACGGTGCAGTCGAGCGACCCGATCAAGGTCATCACGGTGCGCGCGACGGGTTTCGATCCGGTTGCAGCGGAAGGCGGCAGCGCGGTGGTCGAGAAGATCGAGGCGGCGGCAGACGCCGGCAAGTCGCAGTTCGTGAGCCGTGAAGTGACGAAGCTGGACCGTCCGGAGCTGACGAGCGCGAAGATCATCGTGTCGGGCGGCCGTGGTCTGGGCAGCGGCGAGAACTACACGAAGGTGCTGGAGCCGCTGGCCGACAAGCTGTCGGCGGCGCTCGGCGCATCGCGCGCGGCAGTCGACGCCG
>NZ_ASSI01000071.1:0-73870 GCF_000466765.1 Burkholderia sp. AU4i
CAGCAGCGCGATCGCGCCGCGCTGCGCGTCGGACAGCGCGCGCCACGCGAGGCCCGAGGCCGCCTGCGCCGCGAGCGCGCCGGCCAGCACGAGCACGGCGTCGGTCGCTGCGATCGCGGCACGCCGCATCGCATTCGTTCCACCGAACCTCGGGTGCATCGTCACGCACCATGTGCGGGGAACCCGCGACGCTCGTCCGGCATGCGGGGCCGAACGGGTGTCGGCCTTGCCGTCCCGCGCGTGCCGAGCAACCTGCGATAGTCGGCGCGAATCAGGTCGTAGCATTCACACGCGTGATGTTCGAGGCCGTCGCGGTCGAGCACCGTGATGCGGCCGCGGCGCTGCCGGATCAGCCCGGATTCCTGCAGGTTGCCGGCCGCTTCCGTCACGCCTTCGCGCCGCACGCCGAGCATGTTCGCGATCGTCTGCTGCGTGACCGCCAGTTCGTCGCCGTCGATGCGGTCGTGCGCGAGCAGCAGCCAGCGGCTGAGCTGCTCGCTGACCGAGTGATGCCGGTTGCACAGCGCGCCGCGCGAGATCTGCGCCATCGCTGCCTGGCAGTAGCTGAGCAGCAGCCGGTAGGTCGCCGGCGACCGCTCGAATTCGGCGCGCATCACGCAGCTCGGCACACGATAGGCCATCCCGCCGATGCGGACCTCGACCCGGTGCGACGCCGCGGCACCACCGACCAGCGTCGCCAGACCGACCACTCCCTCGCGGCCGACCTGCGCCACCTCGACCATCGCACCGTCTTCCATCAGGTGCTGCACCGACATCATCGACGTCGTCGGGAAATGCACGTGGCGCATCGGTTCGCCGACCCGCTCGAGCATCCCGGCCTTGATCCTGACCAGTTCGAGATGCGGTGCGATGTTGCGGATGCTGTCCTCCGGGAGGGCATCGAGGATGGCATTCGCCGAGTAGCTCGAGTGAAGATGAAGCATGTCTGTATCCCTTTTATCGTCCGCGCCGCCTGCAGCCGCGGGCACGGAACTCGTTATCGCGATGCGCGCCCGGACGCCGGCAGTGGTTGCGGCCCACAACCCTGATTCCGACCGACCGTCGGCTTTGTTGCCGCCGGATCGAATCGGCCGTCCCGTTTCGACACGCCAGCCCGAATAAGCGATTTACGTGCCAAACCATGCCCATCCTTAATATATGAATCACGCCCGATTTAGATCGCCCGAATTACCGGCCCAAAACCAAAAAAAGCGTCTCATTTCCGGACACTCCTCCGGACGCCGGACACCGCGAGCGATTTGACTGATCATTTCCCCTGCATCGAACCGAGACAGACACGGCGCGGCTCCCAGGCTTGTCGCTCATATACTTACAGTCGATTTTCAATTGTTTCCGTGATGTGCCCGGCAGCACTTCGCCGCGGCACCATGCCTCGCACGGCTGTTTGAAACTGTCTCAAATTTGAATCGACACACTAAATTCCGGCTCTGTCATCTGACGCACACTTCTCCCGCATCGCATTGATTTTTATGGATATTTTTGCGCCACCCCTTTAATTGTCAAAGAATGTTCAATGTCCGACCGGGACTTTCTTCGCACGCAGCACGGCAGCGTTCGATTGATTCCCGTTCGACATCGAATGAATGCCGAACGTCCCATTCGATTTCCGGATGATTAATTCCGCTAAAACGAATCATTAAATCCGGATAACATTCCCGCCCGCCAAAAATCGTCAAACTTTGTGAAATGACGCAATGTGCAATTGATCGAATTCAATGGCGTGTTAGCCTTTTCGCGAGTATCGTCACTCCATTTCTGACGAACACAAGTCCGCACGATCGTGCGAATTCCCCATTTTCGGGGTATCGCCGAGACGACGCGCGACCGCCACCCTACGAGGATGCGCCGTGACTCACCAGGCCCCTGACACCGTCGCGTACGCGAACGGGATGATCGAGCTGTCCCACAGCTTCGATGCGAACCGGTTTCTCGCGGCCGTCGACCGCGACGATCTCGCGACATTCGTCCCCCACCTTCAACTCGTCCACCTGAAATCGGGGCAAGTGCTCTGCGAGCCCGGCGAAATGCTCGCCGCGGTCTACCTGCCCGTCACGACCGCGATTTCGCTGCAGTACGTGTCGTCCGGCGGCATGACGCTGGAAGTCGCGGAGATCGGCAGCGAGAGCGTCGCGTGCGACGACGTGATCGGCGGCAGCGGCCGGATGCCCTGCCGGGCCGTGGCCTGCCGCGACGGGTTCGTATACCGGCTCGACCGGCGCGTGTTCGCCGCCACGTTCGACGCGTCGCCGGTCATTCGCCATCTCGTGTTCGTCTGCGTGCGGCTGCTGATGGCGCAGGTCTCGCAGATCACGTTCTGCAGCCGTCATCACGTGCTCAAACATCAGTTATGCAGATGGTTCCTGCTCGCGTACGACCGGACCCGCAGCATCGAGATCCAGGTGACGCACAGCATGCTGGCGCAGATGCTCGGCGTGCGGCGCGAAACGGTCACCGATGCCGCCGGCGAGATCCAGAAGCTGGGCCTGATCCGGCAATACCGGAGTTCGATCGAGCTCGCCGACCTCGACGGTCTCGAGAAAATGTCGTGCGGCTGCCGCGCGATCGTGCGTGACGAGATGAAGCGCATCCTGTCGGCCGACTCGGGTGTGCCGGCCGCTTCGCGCGCCTGACCCGCCGGCCCCACCCGCCCGCGCGGCGCTTCGGCGCTGCGCTTCCTCGATAAGCAGGGTTAGCGGTTTGTAGGGTGGCGAACAGAACGCCGTGCCTGCCAATGGTCTACTGATGCCGGACTGCCGGGGGGACGTCAGCGCGTATGCCGCGTCTGCCCCGAGCGGACGACACCACGCACGCCGGAGCAGCACGTGAAAAACGAAATCAGAACCATCCTGAAGCACGTCGCCCACCTCGAAGCCGCGATCGATTCGATCGGCGACGGGGACGACCTCTACGAAGCGGGCCTCTCGTCGCTCGACACGATCCAGCTGATGCTCGCGATCGAGAAGCAATTCAACATCGAGATTCCCGACGAGATGCTGAACCGCAACCTGTTCCGCAGCATCGACGCGCTCGCGGACACGATCGCCACGCTGCAACGCACCGAGCACTCCGCATGAGCGCGCTGCTTCCCGAACTCGCGACCGACAGCGATGCGCATCGGCTCGACGAGGCCGCGCATGCCGTCGCACAGATCGCCGCGCAGCACGCGGACGCGGTCGACCGGGACGCGCGCTGCCCCGTCGAGGCGATCGAGGCGATGCGCGCGCGCCGCCTGCTCGGCGCAATGGTGCCGACCCATCTCGGCGGCGCTGGCGCGTCGCTGGCGGACATCGCGTCGGCCTGCTCGATTCTCGGCCAGGCCTGCGCGTCGTCGGCCATGGTGTTCGCGATGCACCAGATCCAGGTCGCCTGCATCGTCGACCACGCGGTCGACCAGGGCTGGCACAAGCTGTTCCTGCAGCAACTCGTGCGCCACCAGTGGCTGCTCGCATCGGCTACGTCGGAAAACGGCGTCGGCGGCAACCTGCGCGCGAGCCAGTGCGCGCTCGAAACCGACGGCGGCGAGTTCCGGCTGCGCAAATCCGCGCCGACGATCTCGTACGGCGACTATGCGGACGGCATCCTCGCGACCGCCCGACGCGATGCGGACGCCCCGGCTTCCGAGCAGGTGCTCGTCACGCTGCTGCGCGACGGCTACACGCTCACGCGCCGCGGCGAATGGGACACGCTCGGGATGCGCGGCACCTGCAGCAACGGTTTCGAGCTCGACGCGCAAGGCGCCGCCGTCCAGTGCCTGCCGGTGCCGTTCGCGAAGATCGCCGAGGAAACGATGGTGCCGGTGTCGCACATCCTGTGGGCCGCGGTCTGGATCGGCGTGGCCGGCGACGCGTTCCATCGCGCGCACCAGTTTTTCCGCGCACAGGCACGCCAGACCGACGGCGCACCGTCGCCCGCGTCGCGACGCATCGCCGAATCGCTCGCGCTGATGCAGGCGATGCAGGCCCGCGTCGACAACGTGCTGCGCCTCCATGCGAATGCGACCGCGCGCTCGTGGTCGGCCGGGATGGCCTGGGCCGCCGAGATCAACACGCTGAAGACCTACGTGTCGACGACCGCGCTGGAAGTCGCGCACCAGGCCATGATGATCTGCGGGATGGCCGGCTACAAGCAAGGCACGCCGTTCAGCATCGGCCGCCACATTCGCGACCTGCATGCGGCGCCGCTGATGATCAGCAACGACCGCATTGCCACCAACACCTCGAACCTGCTGCTCGCGCTGCGTCCTGCGACGCTGGAGAAACATACGTGAACGATCGCCTTGCCGTGCCCTCCGCCGCCTCTGCTCCCGCCGACGCACCGCTCGACCGCGCGGGCGTCAACCCGCTGCGCGACGAACTGATCGACGCGGGCCTGCTGGTCTCGACCGGCATCCAGGGCCTGTTCGGCCGCAGCGAACGGTTCGAGCGCGTCGTGGAAGCGCTCGACGCGTTCGTCACGCGCATCGGCGCCGACCAGCAGGCCGAAGTGCTGCGCTTCCCGCCGGCCATGAGCCGCATCGAGTTCGAGCGCAGCGAATACATGAAGAGCTTCCCGCAGCTCGCGGGCAGCGTGCACGCGTTCTGCGGCGACGAGCATCAGCACCAGCGCCTGTTGCAGTGTCTCGATCGCGGCGACGACTGGACCGAAAACCAGAAGCCGACCTACGTCGTGATGACGCCGGCCGCGTGCTACCCCGTCTACCCTGTCGTCGCACGCGCGGGCGCGCTGCCGGCCGACGGCCGGATCGTCGACGTATTCTCGTACTGCTTCCGCCACGAGCCGTCGCTCGATCCGACCCGCATGCAGCTGTTCCGGATGCGCGAATACGTGCGGATCGGCACGCCCGAGCAGATCGTCTCGTTCCGCGAGACCTGGATCGAGCGCGGCACGCGAATGATCGAGGCGCTGCGCCTGCCCAACGCGATCGACCTCGCGAACGACCCGTTCTTCGGGCGCGGCGGCAAGATCGTCGCGAACAGCCAGCGCGAGCAGAACCTGAAGTTCGAGCTGCTGATCCCGATCGAGCACGACGATCGCCAGACCGCCTGCCTGAGCTTCAATTACCACATGGACCATTTCGGGCTGCTGTGGAACATCCGCACCGCGACGGACGAGGTCGCGCACACGGGCTGCGTCGGCTTCGGCCTCGAACGGCTCACGCTCGCGCTGTTCCGCCACCACGGCTTCGACATCGATGCATGGCCGCGTGAAGTCCGCGACGTGCTGTGGGGCACGCGATGAGATTCGTGTCCCGCGACGGCGAAGACGCGTCGTTCGAGGATGTGCGCCACCGTGCGCGCCACTACCGGCCGCATCCGCTGCACAGCCAGGAGATGGTCTGGAAGCAGACCAACTGCTACGTCGACATGTGGCTCGAAGTGCTCCGGTGGTGGGGCTTCAATCCATACGCGGCGCTGCCGTTTACGATCGCGCTCGATTTCGAGGGCGACCAGTTCACGTTCTTCAAGTTTCCGCACGACGAACTGGAGCGGCTGTACGGCATCGTCGTGCAGGAGCACTCGATCTACGAACCGCTTGACCGGCACATCGAGACACAGGTCGCACGCGGTCACCTGATGATCGTCGAAGTCGACGCGTGGTTCCTGCCCGATACGCGCGGCAGCAGCTACCGCACGCAGCACACGAAGACGACGATCGGCGTCGATGCGATCGACCGCGCGAATCGCCAGATCGGCTACTTCCATAACAGCGGTTATTACGTGGCCGAGGATTTCGACTACGACGGGCTCGTCGGCGGCAGCTCGCCGATGACGCTGCCACCCTATGTCGAATGCGCGAAACGGCGGTTTGCACCGCTCGACGAGCGCACGCTGTGCGAGACGTCGCTCGCCGCGCTGCAGCGCCACCTGCGGCGCCTGCCGGTGGTCGACCCGATCGCCGCGTTCCGGCGGCAATTGCAGACCGACGCGCGGACGCTCGCCGATTCGTCGCTCGAGCGCTTTCATGCGTACTCGTTCAACTCGGTGCGGCAGCTCGGCGCGAACTTCGAGCTGTTCGGCCATTACGCGCGCTGGCTGCAGGCCAGCGGCTGCGTCGGGCCGTTCGCCGAGATCCGCGCCGCGTGCGACCGCATCGCGTCCGAGGCGATGGTGCTGGAATTCCGGCTCGCGCGCGCCTGTGCGCGCGGCAAGGAGGAACGCGGCGATTCGACGCTCGAAGCGATCGAGGCCGCCTATGCGGACGTGGTCGCATGCGCACGGCAGATCGCCTTGCCGCTGCGGCACATGACGCCCGTGCACAGCGACGCGGCGGCACCCGTGCCGGTCATGCGGTGACGCGCACGCGCGCCCAACCCGCGTGGTCGATGCTGGCGACGGCCGCGGGGGCCGCACGGGAACCGCGCGATCTCCCGGCCGCCGGCAACGGCTGGATTCCGGCGGCCGTGCCCGGTACCGTGGCCCAGTCGCTCGCGCTCGCCGGCCGGCTCGACGAAGCCGTATCGCTCGACGAGCGAGACCACTGGTACCGGATCGAACTGCGCGGACACGGGCCGCGCGTACTGCGCTTTCACGGCCTCGCGACGCTCGCGCAGGCGTGGCTCGACGACACGCCGATCCTCCGCTCCGACAGCATGTTCGTCGCGCACGACGTGCCCGTGTCGCTCGACGGGTCGCACCGGCTGACCCTCTGTTTCCGCGCGCTCGCCCCGCACCTGCGCGACGCGCGCGCGCCGCGCCGCGCGCGCTGGCGCACGCGCCTCGCGGAGCCGGCGGCCCTGCGCACGATCCGCACGTCGTTGTTCGGGCACATGCCGGGCTGGTTTCCGCCGCATGTGCCGACCGGCCCGTGGCGGCCCGTGGACGTGCTCGATCCGGCCGACGGGCCCGTGCTCGCCGATTGCAACCTGCACGCGCGCATCGAAGGCGACACCGGCTGGCTCGACGCGGACCTGACGTTCGCCGCGCCGCTGCCCGACGCGCTCGCGGCACGGCTGTCGTGCGGCCAGCACCACGCCACGCTCGAACGTGCGGGCCCCGATCGCCTGCGCGCAAGCGTCGCGGTGCCCAACGTGTGCCGCTGGTGGCCGCATACGCACGGCGAACCGGTGCTGTACGACATTGCGCTGCATATCGGCGACGAGCGTCGACCGCTCGGCGCAACGGGCTTCCGCACGATCGAGGTCGACCCCGGTGCCGACGGCAAGGGCTTCGGGCTGCGCGTCAACGGCGTGCCCGTGTTCGCGCGCGGCGCGTGCTGGAGCAGTGCCGCGCCGCTCGCGCTGCACGCGGACGACGCCACCTACGCCCGCCTGCTCGGGCTCGCGCGCGACGCCGGCTTCAACATGATCCGCGTCGGCGGCACGATGACCTACGAAGCCGACGCCTTTCATGCGTGGTGCGACCGCCTCGGGCTGCTGGTCTGGCAGGATTTCATGTTCGCGAACTTCGACTACGCGCTCGACGATCCCGCGTTCGCGGCCAACGTCGATCGCGAAGCCCGACAGTTCCTCTCGCGTCACGGCGCATCGCCGTCGCTTGCCGTCCTGTGCGGCGGCAGCGAGATCGCGCAGCAGGCCGCGATGTCCGGGCTCGGGCCGAAGCAGCGCTTCCTCGAGCTGACCGCCGACCGGCTGGCCGGCCATGCGGCCGCATGCCGGCCCGACATCCCGTACGTGCCCGATTCGCCCGACGGCGGCGTGCTGCCGTTCATGCCGCGCGAACGCGTGTCGCACTATTACGGTGTCGGTGCCTATCTGCGTCCGCTCGATGACGCGCGCCGCGCGGACGTGCGCTTCGCGAGCGAATGCCTCGCGTTCTCGAACGTGCCATGCGACGCGACGCTCGCCGAGCTCGGCTGGCCCGGCGTGCACGAACCGCGCTGGAAAGCCGCCGTGCCGCGCGACCCCGGCACGTCGTGGGATTTCGAGGACATTCGCGACCACTATCTGCAGACGCTGTACGACGTCGTGCCCGACCGGCTGCGGCGCGAGGATCCGGCGCGCTACTTCGAACTGTCGCGCGCGGTGGTCGCCGACCTGATGCGCGAGACGTTTTCCGAATGGCGGCGCACCGGCTCGCGCTGCGCCGGCGCGCTCATCTGGCAGTTCCAGGACGTGATGCCGGGCGCCGGCTGGGGGGTAATCGACGCCGCGCACCGGCCGAAATCGGCGTGGCACGCGCTGCGCCAGGTGCTGCAACCCGTACAGGTGCTGCTCGTCGACGAAGGCCTGAACGGGCTCGACGTGCATGTCGTCAACGAGCGCCCCGCGCCGCTGTCGGCGGCGCTCGAACTGGTCGCGCTGCGCGACGGCCGCACGGCGGTTGCACGGGCCGGCTGCCCGGTTCGGATCGCCGCGCACGACACCGTGCGGATCGGTTCGGCCGAGCTGCTCGGCCGCTTCTTCGACTGGACCTACGCGTACCGCTTCGGGCCCTGCGAACACGACACCGTCGTCGCGACCCTGCGCGGCGACGACGGCACCCTGCTGTCGCAGGCATTCCATTTCCCGTCCCGTACGCATCCGGCGGTGCTGGCGCGCCGCGAACTCGGGCTGGAGGCGTGTGTGTCGCGCACCGGCGACACTTGGCACGTCGACATCGATACACGGCACGTCGCACGCCATGTGCAGATCGATGCGCCGGGATTCGTGCCGCGCGACGACTGGTTCCATCTCGCGCCCGGCACGCCGGCGCGCGTGGTGCTCGTTCCGCTTGGAACAGCCGGGAAGAATGGGGCCGCGGACGAACCGCCGGCCGTGGAAATCCGCGCCGTGAACGCCGCGCGCGCGATGCGCGCCATGCAGGCCGGTTGACGCGGCGCTCGCGGCTGCGCACGCCGCGAGCGCCCCGGTCGAATCTCAGTCGGACGAGCCCGTCCCGCGCGGACGCTCGATCCCGTATGCCTCCATCCAGCGGTACAGCGTCGCGCGCGACACCCCGAGCTCGCGCGCCGAAGCCGCGACGCGCCCGCGCGTGCGCAGCAGCGCCGTTTCGATCGCCTCGCGCTCGATCGACTTGCGGATGTCGGCCACCGACGGCGACGCCGCATCGAGACAGTATTCGAGCTCGAGATCCTGCGCGGTGATCAGGCGGCCTTCCGTCATCACGACCGCGCGGCGCACGCGGTTGATCAGTTCGCGAACGTTGCCGGGCCAGTCGTGCTTGTACAGCGCCGTGATCGCATCCGTCGAGAAGCCGCGTACACGATGGCGCGCGTCGCCGCGGAAGCGTTCGAGCATGTGATGCGCGAGCAGCTCGATGTCCTTGCCGCGCGCGCGCAGCGGCGGCTGGTCGATGCGCATCACGCACAGCCGGTGGAACAGGTCGGCCCGGAAGCGCCCCTCCGCCATCGCGTCGCGCAGGTCGACGTGCGTCGCCGACACGATCCGGACATCGACCGGCACCGGATCGCTGCCGCCAAGGCGATGGATTGCACGCTCCTGCAGAAAACGCAGCAAGCTTGCCTGGCTCTCGTGCGGCAGGTCGCCGATCTCGTCGAGCAGCAGCGTGCCGCCGTTCGCCGCTTCGACATAACCGATCTTGCGCGCGTTCGCGCCGGTAAACGCGCCGCGTTCGTAGCCGAACAGCTCGGATTGCAGCAGATGGGGCGGAATGGCGCCGCAGTTGACCGCGACGAACGGGCCGTTGCGGCGCTCCGAATGGCGATGGATCGCGACGGCCGTCAACTCCTTGCCGGTTCCCGTTTCGCCGAACACGAACACCGGTGCGTCCGTGCGCGCGAAGCGCCGCACCGTATCGAACAGCCGCAGCATCGCGCTGCAGGTGCCGACGATGCCTTTCTCTTCGGATTCGAGCCGTTCGCGGTCGCGCGCGAACAGGCATTCCATGCCGTACGCATGGCCGACCGTATCGGCGATCCGCTGGTGCGACGCCGGCAACGTGACGTAATCGAAGCAATAGTCGCGCAACAGCGCGCGCACGTTCGGCGACGCCGTCTGGCCGACGTCGACGAGCGCGACCCAGACGACGTCGCGCATCGACGCGCAGGTCGACGCAATGCTGCCGATCGCGTCGGCGTGGCCGCCGCTCAGGTCGAGGATGCCGCAGGTGATCTCGCCGGATGTGTCGCGCAGCTCGCTCGCCTGCGCGACGATCGACACTTTCCAGTCGCGTCGCGACAGTTCCTTTCGCAGCATGACGGACGGCGACTGCGTCCAGTAAATCAGCGGACGCTGCCCGTTACCACTCCCCGCGCCGGCGCTCTTATCGCGCGTTATTGGCATATTCATAACGAACCATCACTTTCTCCACTCCGCGAACCGTTCGCGTGCGCTGCGGCCGGCGGCGCATGGCCGCCTTTCCGCGCTGCGTTTCCGCAGCTTTGGCGAAGATCGAAACTGCACACGGCGAGAACCCCCGGAGGTCGAGCCGGATGTCATCCGGCCTCGTTGTCATCCAACTCGAAGGGAACGCGCGGCTGCGGGAGCCACGACGTTCCCGCTTTGAAGCGACCCGCCGTCAAGGCGGAGCGCGTCGGCAGACGGGAATGCCGCCGGCATGTGCGTCACGTCGTACACGACAGTGGCGCCCGATGCCGAACCGGATGGCCGCCAACCCGCTTCCGGAATGACCGCCGCATTTCATCCGCATCTGAATTTACACCCCGTTTCGAGATGGTCGTGTTACCAAAAGATAATCCTGAATCAACCGGTTACGCGACCTGTCGCACCGCACCGCGCGTGTTTGTTCACTGAGATTTGATTATCTACGAGCATTCCAGTCAATCAGTGGCAAATACTACTTTTCCGCAAGATGGGGGCGGTCGATTGCATGTGATATCCATCGAAATCCCCCTGAAAGGTCGCCACCGCATTTCATTTTCCACATAATCGGGCCCACCGCCGGCAGGCCGCATCGTATCGCGACCGCATCCGGCCTGCTCGTCCCGCACTTGTCCTGCTCTTGTCCCGCACTTGTCACGCACTTGTCCGTTACATGCCGTAATCAACCAGGCCGCGTCGTGCATCCCGTTCCGCGGTGCCGGCACACGGCGAAACGCCCGCCGCGCACGCCGGTCGTCCTCCGGCGAATCGTCGCGGCCAGACGCGATGCCGATCGTGCCGACCGCCGCCCCCCCCCCCGCAGTGCAGCATGGCGACGCCCGGTCGCGTCACGCCCGTGTCCTGCGATCCGTCTGTAAGGATGCGGGCCGCCCGTTGTCGTAATCGGCCACGCCAGACCGCCTGATCGCCGGCCGAGGCACCGACGCATCGCCGCGGTGGCGCGTGCGTGCAGACAATGGCGTGGGGATGAGGGACGCGTGTGCCGCGCGGGCGCGCACGACCCGGAAGGAATTCGACGAGGCTCGACACGGTCCGCCCATGCGATGCAGGCGACCGCGTGCGCGAGCGTGTGCCCGGCACCGCCATGCACGATCGCCCCGTCGCGAATGCTCGAAATCTTCAAGTCCTGCCCCGGTTCTTTATTGACGTTCGATGTTGGCTGGCCGCGCATCGAGGCGGGCCACGACGATGGGTCAATTATGGAAAAGCACGGGCCGCCGCGGTGTGTGCTACCGCACTTTTCGGCGCTCGCGCGGCAGGCCGAGCTATGCGTGCCGCGCCGGCCGCGCGAATCCGGAGCGAGAGTGCGCTTTCGAACAGACCGGCGCACGGCGCACCCGGATGATGAGAATCGCCGCACCGCACGGAACGATCGCGTCCGCGCGGCACGGCGTGCCGAAGGCATCACGCGAGGACAGCATCATGGAATGGCATTGTTGTGAATTCGAACATCTGGGCGCCGTCGATCTCTACGCAATCCTGCGCGCGCGCAACGCCGTGCTGGTGGTCGAGGACGCGCACACTCATCTCGACATCGACGGCAAGGACGCCGGTGCGCTGCATGTCTATGCGACCGTACGCGACGGCGACACGATGGAAGTCGCGGCCTACGCACGCATCCTGCCCGGCGACGACATCGACCCGGACGCCGTGATCGACAAGGTGCTGACGAGCGAGCGGCGACGCGACGACGCGACGCTCGAGCAGCTGATCGGGCGCGCCCTCACCGCCGCGCAGGCGGCGTGGCCCGACGCCGCGGTGCGCACGCACGTCCCGGCACCGCGCCAGGCGTTCTACAAGCGTTTCGGATTCCGCAAGGCCTACGGCCCGTATCTCGAACAGGGTGCGCCGTTCGTCGGCCTGGTGCGGCCCAGCGACCGCGCGGCAGGCGCGCTGCGCGGCCTGCTGCAGCGGGTCGTTTCGGCACACCGGTCGCGCGACGACGACGCACGTGCCGACAGCCGTACACACAACCGGCTGCCCGCCGACACCGGAGCCAATCGATGACCCGCACCCTTCGCCCGGTTCCCGATCCCGACCTGCCGCGCATCCTGCCGGTGATTCTCGCCGGCGGCTCCGGCACCCGGCTGTGGCCGCTGTCCCGCGAGCAGTATCCGAAGCAGTTGATCGAGCTGATTTCGAACGAATCGCCGCTGTCGGCGACGGCGCGCCGCCTGAACGGCATCGCGAACGCGTCGCTCGGCGACACGTTGCTGCTGGTCTGCGGCGAACAGCATCGCATCATGAGTGCCGCGCAGGTGGTCGGTCGCGCGGCGCCGGCCCGCATCCTGCTCGAACCGGCCGCGCGCAACACCGCGCCCGCGCTGACGCTTGCGGCGCTCGACGCGAGCCAGCTCGCGGACGATCCCGTGCTCGCGGTGATGCCGGCCGATCACGTGATCACCGACGTCGGCGCGTTCCAGGACGCGATCGCGCGCGCGGCGCGCTACGCGCAGGAAGGGGCGATCGTCACGCTCGGCGTGCTGCCCCGACGCGCGGAGACGGGCTACGGCTACATCCAGGTCGGCGAGCCGCGCACGGGCCGCCACGGTGGCCAGGGCGGCTACGCGATCGGGCGCTTCGTCGAAAAACCCGACGCGACGCTGGCCGAACGCTACCTGCAATCCGGCGATTACTGGTGGAACAGCGGGATTTACGTGACGCGTGCATCGGTCTGGCTGAAGGCGATCGGCGCACTCGCACCGGACATCCATGCGGCCTGCGAAACCGCGTGGCGCGCGGGCATCCCCGAGGACCCGTTCTTCCGGATCGATGCGGCGGCCTTCGACACGTGCCCGTCGGACTCGATCGACTACGCGGTGATGGAACGGCTCGCGGAGCACGGCGAACTCGGCATCGAAGGCATCGTGGTGCCGCTCGCGGCCGGTTGGTCGGATGTCGGTACCTGGGATGCGATCTGGGAAATCATGCCGAAGGACGATCACGGCAACGTCGCGCGCGGCCCGATCGTGTTCGAGGACACGCAGGACAGCCTCGTGCGTTCGGAGGGCCGCCTGATCGCGTGCGTCGGGATGAAGGACGTCGTCGTGATCGAGACGCCCGATGCCGTGCTGGTCGCGAACAAGCATGACGTGCAGCGCGTGAAGAACATCGTCGAGCGCCTGAAGACCGACCGGCGCCCGCAGGCGCGCGAGCACCGCAAGGTGCAGCGGCCGTGGGGGCATTACGATTCGATCGATCTCGGCCAGCGCTTCCAGGTGAAGCGGATCGTCGTCGAGCCTGGCAAGCGGCTGTCGCTGCAGATGCACTATCACCGTGCCGAGCACTGGATCGTCGTGCGCGGCACCGCGAAGGTGACGCGTGGCAGCGAGACGTTCCTGCTGTGCGAGAACGAGTCGACGTACATCGCGGTCGGCGAAGTGCATCGCCTCGAGAATCCGGGCCGGATTCCACTCGAAATCATCGAAGTGCAATCGGGCGATTATCTCGGCGAGGACGATATCGTTCGGTTCGACGATCAGTATGGGCGGGCGGTCGAGGCACGGGCGGCGCAATCGGCCCCGGTTGCGTCACAGAAAACGCACGTTCCGACGGCTGCACCGGACGTCGCTTGACAAGCATGTGTCGACCACGCCACCGCGTGCGTAGAAAACCGATGCGCGGCCACTCACGCTTCGCTCGCCCAATGTAAGGCATCGCACCCAGCACGTCGTGCGTGCGTAGCACAATGCTTCAGACACGTGGCGTTTCGCGCTCTCGCCATGTCGGCACTCGATCGACCGGATCGAGCCCGCGGCAAAGTCGACATATCGCGTGCCTGAGCGACGCGGAACGGATAAGGAAAGACCGGTTCCATTACATCCCGTCACTTAGTTATACATATCTTTTTGATGTATTCCATCAACCGAATTGAATGCCGTCGACGTGGCGGCCCGTCAGATATTCGATTTTGCGGTCGACTGCGCAGTATCCGGTCGAACAGGCAGGCCAGAAGATGACCACCCAAAGAATCGTTCATATTGTCGAAGCGTTTGGCGGGGGCGTGCTTTCGATGCTCGTCCATCTCGCCAATCACGCAGCGGCAACGGGTGTCGATGTGACCGTTTTGCATTCCATTCGTCCCGAAACGCCGGCCGATTTCCAGACGCTCTTCCGGCCCGACGTCAAACTCGTCCACGTCGGCATGGCTCGCGAAGTCAGTGTCAGGAACGACCTGATCGGTTTGCGCGCGCTGGTCCAATGCCTGCGCGAATGCCGTCCGACGGTGATCCATCTTCATTCGTCGAAGGCCGGTGTACTGGGGCGGGCCGCGGCAAGAATTGCCGCGCCTGCCGCAAAGGTGCTTTATTCCCCGCATGGTCTCTCGTTTTTGCGCTGCGATGTTTCCCGCGCGAAACAGTTCGCCTACCTGAGTTTCGAGCGAGCGGCAGCCCTCCTCGGCGGAACCATTGTCGCCTGCTCGGACAGCGAGCTCAGGGAGGTCAAGGGAAGAATTCGGGCGAAATCGGCAGTGCTGGTGGAGAACGGCGTCAACGTCGCCGAGATTCCTTCGCGCCGTGCGCGTGACGATCGCAAGATTGCGATCGGAATGAGCGGTCGCGCGTCGTTCCAGAAAAATCATCAAGCCTTCGTGCAACTGGCATCCGAACTGCACGACTCCGACGTCGAGTTTCTCTGGATTGGCGGTGACGCAGGCGAAATTCCGGATCCCCGTGACAGTCGGGCAATCGTCTGCAGCGGCTGGGTGACGCGTTCGCGCGCACTCGAGCTGACGTCCGGGCTGGACATCTACGTCCAGACCTCCCGATGGGAAGGCATGCCGGTGGCGCTGATCGAGGCCCAGGTGGCCGGCCTGCCCGCCGTGGTGACGGACGTCGTCGGCAACCGCGACGTGGTCATTCACGGTGTAACCGGATACGTCGCGTCAAGTGTCGACGAGATGGTGCGGTATGTCGCCCTGCTCCGCGACGACCGGCAGCTCCGGGAACAAATGGGGGAATCGGCCCGAAAGTTCGCGCTCCATCGGTTCTCGATGAATTCCATCTTCAGGCAGTGGCATTCCCTTTACGGGTTGAATGTGCACCCGCGTCGCGCTGATACCCGGTATTTCGAGCATGCCGCGCCGGAGCACGTCAAGGCTTGACGGTTTGCAGACGTCGGGAACCGTGCGCGTCGGCCCCGACAGCAATGCACTCGTCATATTGCTCGCTCGGCCTTCAGCAATCGAACCGATGCGCGCCATGAACGCGATACCGACGCCGCTGTTCAGCATGATGCGCACGCGCCCGGCTGCGCCTCGATTTCACCGGATTTGACATGAGCAACCCCAAAGAACCCAGGAAACCCCGGAAACTCGTCTACAACGGTCGTTTCGCCACTCAGAAAACGACAGGGGTACAACGCGTCGCGCGCGAGTTGATCGCTGCACTTGTCCGGACGCAGCCGCAAGATTCCGTCACGCTCCTGGTTCCCCCGCATACCGACACCGTGGTGAGCGGCACGAAGACGGTCAAGGTCGGTTTCGCCAAGGGCGTGATCTGGGAACAACTGGTCCTTCCGCTTTTTGCACGCCGCGACCGCATCGTCAACCTGAGCAATTCCGGTTCCATTTTCCTTGGCAACCAGATCATCTATATGCACGATGCCGCGGTGTTCGACACCCCCGCGCACTTCTCCCGCCCATTCCGGGCATGGTATCGGATCATGTTCTGGATTTTGGCGCGCACTTCCGTTTGCGTATTGACCAACTCCAGCTTCTCGCGCGATCGCCTGGCGCACCACTGTGGTGTTTCAACCGACAAGATCAGCGTCGTGCCACTGGGTGCAGACCATCTCGACGCACTGAAACCCGACCCGAGCGTATTGAACGAGCACGCGCTCACGCCGGGCCGGTTCGTGTTGGCGGTCAGCAGCATGAACCCCACCAAGAACTTCCGACGGCTGATCGAGGCGTTTCGTCAAATCGACGACCCATCGGTGGATCTCGTCATCGTCGGCATGCGCAATGCCGCCGTGTTCGGCACGCAGGACGATATCTCCGCGCCCGAACCGAACATCAAGTACGCCGGGTACATCAGCGACGAAAAGCTGAAGGCGCTGTATCAGCATGCGGCCTGCTTCCTTTATCCGTCGATCTACGAGGGGTTCGGCATACCGCCCCTCGAGGCGATGCGATACGGTTGCCCGACCCTGGTGGGACGATCGGCGGCATTGCCTGAAGTCTGCGCCGATGCCGCACTCTATTGCGACCCCTACTCGTCGAACGACATTGCGGAAAAACTGCGCAATCTGCTCGACTCCGCCGAACTCCGGGAGGATCTGAAACACCGGGGATCCATTCACGCCAGGCAATACAGCTGGAGCAAGAGCGCCGAAATCATGACCCGGATATTCGACAGACTTTAAGGCAGCCGACGCGCATCGTCGAGCGCACGCGAACGGACTGGCGCCGGCGCGAGTCGAGCCGGATCAAATCCGCATCGCTTCGACGTTCATGGCGAACAAGCGCCCGCCGCAAGCCCGCAAGCACTCGTCCACGTGGGCCAACGCCCCTACGATGCCGTTATCGACCGTGGCAAACGGCGTCAGCCATACGGCGTTGCAACGCCAGCCTCCCCCCGCTACACCGGTGCCGCAACAAGAATCCGCGACACCGGGGGTCCGACATTACACGCGCTGGCGCTCGGTCGAGCGAACCGGAAAACCACGCGTGCGCACGCGTTCGACGACCGGCCGGGTCGATCCCGTGTATGTATTGAACACGTACCCCGTGATATCGCCACCGATGCTCCGCAACCGCGACAACGCGGTCTCGACGTCGGCCGCGCGTGTCATGCCGCTGCGCGACACAAGGACGTGCGCGTCGCACTTCACGCCGACGATGCCGAGCGCATCGTTGTTCGGCAGCAGCGGCGGCCCGTCGATGACGACGAAGTCGTATTGCTCGCGCATCGCCAGGATGAGTGTCATGAAACCGGATCCTTCCAGCAACTCGCCGGGTGACGTCTTGACCGGAGCACCTGCCGGCATGATCGACAGGTGGCTGCCCGCGACGGGCAGCGTCACGGTATCGGGCGACACCGAGCCGTCGAGCACCTGCGCGAGGCCCGGCCCCCCGGCCATCGACGAAACACGCAAGTCGGCGTTGATCAGCAGCACGCTGGCGTTCGTTCCCGCCAACAGATACGCCAGATTCGACGACACGAAACTGCAGCCGACGCCCGCCGTCACCCCCGTGAGCAGCAGGACCTTGCCACGCTCGCTGTCATCGCCATGCGTCGCGAGCGCGGCCTTCAGGCTCGCTCGCAATGCACGCACGGATTCGATACCCGCATCGTCGGGATGTGCCGCGGCCAACGGCAACGCGGTCGGGCGCGGCCCGCCGGGCAGCGCTGCCAATGCCGGCGACGACGCCACGATCGCGAGACAGGGGCTATCGGTCAACCTCGCCAGCGCGGCCGGTGAATGCAGTTCACGCCGGTACAGCGACAGCAGATGCACGCCCGTCAGTGCAAGGAACACGCCAGCCAGCAGTGCGCCAAGCACGACGATGCCCCGCTTGGGCCAGACCGGACGGAACGGCGCAACCGCCCAGTCGACGGCCGTCACGCCCGGCGACGCGCTGGAAATGGTGAGCTCGAGCTGCTGCGCGTTGGTCAGCACACTCGTGTAGAGCTGCGTCGCGATCGTCACCTGGCGTGACAACCGCACGAATTCGCGCTGCGTCGTGGGCAACCTGGCCGCCGTTGCGCTCGTGTCACGGATCTCGCGCTTCACCTGGTCAAGCTGCGATTGCACGGTCTGGTACTGGAAGCTCTTTGGCAGAAAGCGCTGTCTGACGTCGTCCAGCGAGATCTGTAACGCGGTCTGGTGTTCTGCCAGCGTGTTGAGGCGGGTGATCAGCGCGGCGCCTTGCTGATCGACGTCGATCGCACCGTTCTGCGTCCGGTACCGGTTCAGATCGTCCTCGGCCTTCTGCAAGTCCTGCTTCAGGACCGGCAGCCGCTGGCGCAGCGAGTCGAGATTGCGTCGCGCACGATCGGTTCGAAACGCGAGATCACGCTGCAGATACTGCTGCACGATCGCGTTGACCATGTTCTTCGCTTCCCGCGCGCTATCCGCCTGGTAGCTGAGCCGAATCATCGAAGGCGACTCAAGGGTCGAGTCGCGGTTCGGCACGACCGTCTTCAGATGCTTCGATACGTTTTCGTATACGAGCGGCTCCGGCTGCTTGCGCACCGTGAATGCGATACCCGGACGCGCGCGCAGCACGTCGACGCGCAACCGGCCGGCCGTACTTTCGCCGGGCAGCCGGAACGGCACCGTTTCACCGACCTTGCCGTGCGCAAGCGTACGGTTGTCGTCGTCCTGGAGCGTCCAGGTGTTCGCGTCGTCCGCGACGATCCTGAATCGATCGCCAAGCGCGTTCGCAGGAATCGAGAATTCACCGATGTCGAGCCGCTCGCCGCCCCACGCGTAACCGGTCAGCCCGAGCGGCGCCGGCGCGAGCGTGTCGTCCGCATCGAAGCGCGACGCAACGAATGAGCCGATCACCGGAAACCGGCTTGCATTGCGGATATCCAGATCGGCACCGGTCGCATCGATCGCGCTGTCGATGACCGCGCGCGAAATCAGCATCTCGCTTTCGTCGGAGGCAGACGGCGATGCTGCGATCGTTCCGGAAACGTCAGAGAGCGAACTGATCGACGAACCGGGTTTGGTCTGGACGCGCAGCAGTGCTTCGGCGCGATACTGTGGCGTGGCCAGTAGCGCGTACAGCACGCCCGCGACGAACGTGACGCCGATCATTGCGAAGAACAGGCGGCGATGCTGCTTGACGGCTTGCCAAAGCTGCGTCATCCCGGATTCGTCCGGTGCCCGCTGCGGGGTCTGGATGTTTCGTGCGTTGGATATCATGTTTGTTTTCTGAATGAGGCGACCGTTTTCGATCCTGCTTGCCGGCTATCGGCCAGTCGCCGAGACGATGAACACCGGGCCCTGCTCTTCGCGTAGTGTCAGCCGACGCCCCGTGATGTCGAGCGACGCTCCATAAAGGTCGGATGCGAACGTACCGGCAACGGGCAATTGCGACAGGTCGACGTCGACCGCGTTGTCGTTTCCATAACACCAGACCACGTATTTCACGACGCCTTCGGCACGCAATTGCAGCACGACGAAGCGGCGGACCGGATCGAGAAACAGTCGTGCGGCGCGGGCGTTTGCGGTAAACGAGAACAGATGGCGAACCGCGACGTACGCCGGCAGCGGCGTGTTGTCGGCGTCCAGCAAGCCGAAGTTGTGCTCCATGTTCTTCGGATCGCGGCCATCGTTGCGCATGTCGTAGTAAGCGGTGAGCCCGATCTGCGCGATCCAGTCGACCAGCAGGCGCCGCACCGCGTAGCGCGCCTGGCGTTCACGCGCAACCGGATCGTGACCGTCACGCGTGTGCGACACGTACTTGTATGCATAGGTCGGATACGACCACTCGGTGGCCCAGATCGCGGGAACCGTGCGATAGGTGGCGAGATCGCGCGCGAGCGCGGCATAGTCGCCCAGCGCGGTCTCCGGCGCATTCTGCCGATACGGATGCACGCTGACCGCGTCGGGTGCGGGCTGCGATGCGCTGCCGATATCGCCGACCGCACGGATGAAGGTCATGTCCACCTGCTGAACGCCCCCCGTCGCAACGACTGCATCCGGATTCGCGGCCTTGACCGCCCGGACGGTCGCTTCCAGCAGGTTCCGGTACGCGGCCGGCGAAGGCGACGCGAGCCAGTAGTCCTTGTGATCCTGCTCATTCCAGACTTCGAAGCGTACGGGCTGATCGCGATAGTGCCTCGCTGCCTGGGTCGCATACTCGGCGAATGCGTCGATCTGTGCGGGCGACGTCGGCGGCTGCTTGGGCGCGTATCGCGGATGTCCGTAGCCGAGGATGAACAGCGCCCCCAACCGGCGCGCGCGCAGGTTGGCGACGAGTGCATCGTAGCGCGAGAAATCCCAGCCTCTCGGTGTTTCCACCGAATCCCAGAACAGGTCGGTACGGACGAACGAGAATCCGGCATCTCGTACCGCGTCGAGCAGCGCCGGATCGTCGATCTCGTGGATCGCTACCCCCGAATTCGCTCGCGTGTCGAAAAAGCGCGGGAGGGCGACGAACGGCAGCGCCGTCATCTGTGTCGCGTTCGGCAGGACGACAGCCGGTTCGTCCGAGCCAGCGGAATTCGACGCGGTCGATATGACGACGACCCAGAGCAGCGCGCTTGCGAACCACCTCGCCCAGCGCCTTGCGCGTGCAGAATGAACGGCCGTGCTCATTGACTGCCCGCCCAGCTCACCGCACGCTCCGGCGCGTCGCGACCGGTCAGACACTCGCGGCCGGCATGCATGGTCAGCGTGCGAATCGCGAGGCCCGTAAAAAGCAGACAGCCAAGCGCTTCGAAGATGTCGGTCGTCACGCCGCTCAACAGCACGAAGAGCAGCATCAGCCATGCGCGCGGGTCGTCGGCACGACTTGCAAGCACGCGCTGTGCGAATACGAGCATGACGAGCACGGCTCCCACCACACCGAGATTCGCGACGACATAGAGCGCCGCATTATCGGAGTAGCCGGTATTGAAGCCGAAATCGGCCGTATAGTACGCCGTCGCCGAACCGAAGCCGCCGGGCCCGACACCGAACCAGAGCAGGTTTGCGCTCGCCATGCCGTCGAGCAGCTTCGGCCAGGTGTTCAACAACCGGTCCTGCATCGAAGCGAGCGATCCCGTATCGGGAACACCGACGTTGGTCGTCGCGGCGATCACCCATCCCGCGACAGGCAATACGATCACCAGTGCGGTCAGGACGATACAGGCGCGCCTCAGGCCTGTCGTTTTCAGCGTGGCGAAACAGAGCAATACGAGCGAGAGTGCAATGAGTGTCGTCTTGTTGGTCGTGGCCCAGATGGCGGCCGCCGACATGGCGAGCAGCACCACGACCGCCATCGCATGGCGCAGGCGCGGGACGAGCCACGTGGTCAGCAGGCCGATCACGAGGCCGGTTGTCGCGCTGCTTCTACCGAAACCGGGCAGGCGCGGAACGGTACCGACGTAATTGGACGAAGCAAGCTGCACATTGACGCCGTCGACGTCGATGCTCCCGCCCACCCACGGCAGGTGCACCAACCCGTTGAGCATGACGCCGGCGCAGCATGCCATCGTCAACACGACGAACGCGAACCGGATCGAATTCGACTCGAGCATGTCAAGCGTGCCGGGCGGCATGAGAAGCACGAACAGCAACGGCGCGACCGTCCAGACCCAGAAACACGCGGCGACGAGACTGACGCCGTTCGCGAGCGAAACGCACAGTTGTACGGCCAGGTAACTTCCGACGAGCAGCATATCGATACGCGGTCGAATCGCGAGGCCAAGCACGATGCAGCCGACCATCATCGCCTTGGGCAGATAACCAAGCATCGAAATGCCGGCGAGCGACGTGTAATAGCGAATCGCGCCGGAAAAGACCTCGCTCGCGATCGCGATCATGAAAGTGGCGGCCCAGAGCCGGTTAATCGATCGGTTTCCGTTCATGATGCTGGATACACCTTTTTTCGAGCGGAGCGACGCGAAGGCGTGGCACGCGACATGGTTCGCGCAAGCCGCCCCGTGCGAATCGCGCCGATCAGGCGCGGCGAAGCGTCGCCGGCCTGCGCTCATGTCAGGCCAGTATAGGCGGGTGCAATCCGGCGAAACGTTCGACACCTCACACTTTCCGTGCCTGCGGCGCGACCGGATCTCGCCACGATCCTGCCCCCTGCGTCGTGTATTCATGGCGCGAATCGCGTCAACCCGAACGCACCGATATATCGACGACGCCGACCCGTTCGCGACGGAGGACATACGCAAGCGCGACAGCGACGGCCGTTTCCGTGATCAACACCGCGATAGCCGCACCCCGCTCGGCAAACAGCATGGCAAGCGGCGGCAGCAACGTCACATTCAACATGCCGGAGGAAATCAGGATGATGCTGAAGGCGCGCCTCATGCCGAGCGGCAGCATCGTTTGAACGCCGAACAGATCCGTCATGCATGCCATGAACGGCACGAGCGCCAGGCAATGCAGCACGCCGATCGTCGGCGCGAATGAGCTGCCGTACAGAATCCGGACAGCGATCGGCGCGCACGCGTAGATGACGGCCGACATGGCCAGGACGAGCGCACCCTGCACGACGATCAGCTTGCGCAGGAACGCGAATGCCTCGTCGCGCGCGTGATGCATCAGATAGGTAATGTGTGGATAGGTCGAGGCCCGCAGCGGCTGCAACAGGCCGACCGCTGCCCGGATCAATTTGTCACCTGCAGCGAAATAGCCGGCGGCGACGTTACCCGAGACGATACTCAGCAGCACGGTATTGGTCGATGCGTAGAACGAGATCGACGTCGACGCGAGGAACACCTGAAAACCGCCTTGCAGCGCAGTCACGATATCGGCAAACCGCACGCGCACCCCTTCGATCTCGCGCTGAAGGAAGAGATAGGCCAGCAACGTGATCCCGCACAGCAACGGTACCGCCGCGTTGATCGCGACGGCAGGCAGGAGATCGTCAGGCGTGCGAACCCACAGGAAGAAGGCGGCGACACTGAGCGCACGGTATGCGACTACCGTGACGCTGTACACGCTCAACCGCTGGATTCCCTGGAAATACCAGCCTGGTGTCAGCGCGGCACCGATCGCCATCCCGAATCCGATGAGCAGTGCCGTGCGCTCCGCCGCGAAATGCGGAATCAGCATCGTCAGCGCGATGAGCACGGCGAAGCCGGCAACGGTAATCAGCCACTGGGCGCAAACCGTCGTCCAGAAGATGCGTGATCGCTCCCCCCTGTCCTTCGCGAGCGCAACACGCGGCGTTGCAGTCAGGTCGAAACTGTAATTCGCGAGGTTGATGAAGTACGTTGCAACCGCAAGCACGAACGACAGCGTTCCGTATTGTTGCGGGCCGAGCACGCGCGTCAGCAGCGGCAACGTGACGAGCGGGATGACATAGGTCGAGATTTGCAGCGAAAACAACAACGCAAAGTTTTTTCGGACGGCGGTCATCGTGCTTTCCGGGCTGAATATGAACAGTGCACCGACCGTCAATGTGCCCACGTGCGCGGGCTGTCCCTACCGATACCGAGTACGGCGTACAGCGACGACGCATAGCAGTCGACCGAGTAACGCGTCCAGTCGTAGCGTCGTTTCTCGCTGTCGAGGTGCGCACGCAGTTCGGCCAGTGCGCGCGCGAAGCCGTCAGGCGTATCCCGGTAGCGAATCTTGTTGCCGATCTCGTCGCCGAAGGTCGACAGGCTCCCGATGTCGTGGACGAGCGCCGGCAGGCCGAGCACTGCGGCTTCGACAATGACGAGGGGCGCGTTCTCCACCCAGATCGACGGCAACACGAGCGCATCGTGCATGGGCAGTGCGGCGAACAATGTGTCGTGATCGAGACGTCCTGCGAAACGCAACCGCCCCGATTCGACGAGTGCCGCGTACCGTTGTTCCAGGTTGCCGCGCTCCGATCCGTCACCGTAGACAGTGAGCGACGCAATCGCATCGCCTGCCGATTCGGTCATCCGTGCAAGGAACTGCGCAAGGCCCTTGTCCGGTTCCACGCGACCGACAAACGCGAGATCGAGACGATCGCCCTTCGCCGGCTTCGGCGCGCGCGGCACCAGCGTGGCGTCGATCGGGTTCGGCACCAGCGTGGCAGGCGTTCGACTGGACCGCGCAATCAGGTCGCGCATGAAGGGGCTCGGACAGAGGATCTCGTCGAACAGGCTGATCGGGTCGAACAGCGCCTTGACCGCATGCCAGTGCAACTTCTTCCCGAGGTCGTGAAGAAAACCGTGCGGACTGGCCGTGAGCGCAAGACGCCGGACGCGACGCAGCTCGTCCGGAGACAACGGCCGCGCCGTTCCCCGGGAATAGACCATCAGGCTCGGGTTGTAGAACAACAGATGGTAGTCGTGCGCGGTCAGGTACAAGCCACATCCCGACCGCCGCTTGTAGCGCGCCAGCACGGGCAGGATCGCGCTCGACAACAGGTTGTGATAGTTGTGCACGAGGATCCGTTGCGGACGAAATCGCTCGAGCAGCGTGACCAGCGCACGTGCAGCGGCTGGCGACCACGCGCGCGAACGCCGGCTGTCTTCGACATCGGGGAGCGTGTGCTCGTCGAAGGTTTCGACCACGACGCCGTCGCGGGCGCGCAGCACGTCGACCGATACCCGATATACCTCTTCGGCCCCGCCCCTGCGAACGAAGTCGTTGATGATCAACACGCGCGTCACGACGGGCCTCAACGGACGTCGTACCGTGAACGCGACGCGTCGTCACGGCCCGCGTACGCAGGAGGCGGCGCGGTTCGCCCTTTCCGCGAGCCCGTACCAGGCCCTCCTCCTGCATGCTCGGCCTGCAGCCCGCAGCATGTGCTCGTGTTTCGGCATTCGCGGCGATTTCGTTGCATCGGTATTCCTGAACGGCCTCGTGGCGCCGCCCCCCTCACAGGCGCGACGACAGGAGAAATGGATACCGCCACGATAGTGTTTCGGAAGTCCGGGATCTGTTCGCACGATTACTTACGGGCGGTTTCAAACGGGCGTCCCGACGCATCGGGTCGTGTTACGTCCCGGGCGCCGCTCCTATGCCAGACGTTCAGCCCTCCGCAAATGGCCGACTCCGCCGTGTTTGCGTCGGTTCGGCGCACGCCGACGTGCTATTGGATCGCGCGTTCCGTCTTCGTTTCCGCTTTCGGTTTCGCGACGGCTCCGGCGCTGACGGCGGACACTGCAGGCGCATGCCAGTCGGTCAGCAACGCAGTGCATCGATCGATCACGTATTGCGCGGCAGCCGTGCCGCGCAGCGAGTGATCGAGCGCATCCTGAGTGTCGACCGATACATTCGGCAAGTGCGCGAACGCACCGCTGGACGCCGAGCCGAAATTCCGGACTACGACGTCGACACCCGCGTCGAACGTACCGTAGATCAGATGCGTCTGGATGCCGCGCGCAGACATGTCACGCAGCAAGCCACGGGGCGTGTCCTTGCCGCCCCCCCGGCCAACACGCTCCATGAAGCGCCTGACCGGTACGGTCATGACATCCGAAACGAAGCGGACAAGCGCGCGCAATACGGGACGCAGGTCGCGCCCCTCGGCCAGCAGGCGGCGCCACTTGTCGAGATTGCGCAACGATGCGGCATAGCCACGCATCGAATTGGTCTGGTTATTGACGGCATTCGTGAGCGTCTGCCCACGCGGCCAGATGAAAACCGGGAGATTGACCGCGATCACGCCGGCCAGGGGCGCCCGCGCGGCCGCGTGAAGCGATGCGTACGCCCCGGAGCAGATCCCGAACGCAACGATCTTGTGGTGTCCCGCTTCTTTCAGCCAGCGCGCGGCGGCAACCATGTCGCCAACCGCCTGGTCCGAGTACGGAATGTCCGTCTGGTCGTCACGCGCACGCTCACTGCTGTCGCCGATGCCGCTCGAATCGAACCGCAGGCTGCGGATGCCCAGCGCCGCGAGCGACCGCGCCAGCCGAACGGCAAGCCGTCCGTCGGCGATGCGCGGATTGGCGGCCGTATTGGCGATCAGCAGTGTGGGCGCACCGATGCATAGCCTGTCGCCGGCCGGTTCGCTCAACACGCCGACCAGTTGTTGCGGGCCGACACGTATCAAGTGTTCGATGCTGCCCTTACCCGCCAGTACGACGTCGGATACCGGGCGTGGCGCACGGGGGACGCGTGCGACCGTATCCGCACCGTCCTCGATCCAGTTCGCGATCGTATCGGGAAGCGCATCGGGCAACCTCGACCAGAGCGGTTCGCGCATCGCGACCGACCAATCCTGACACGTATGAACGCTCGCCGCGACACCGCGCGCCTGCAGTGCGTCCGACAATGCGGCACTGTCGCCATACGGCGCATCGACGAGCAACGCGCGTGCCGGCAACGTGCGCATGTTCGCCGCAGCATGGCACAGGTCGATGCGCCGGAGTGCATCGACGAGATCGTCGGGATAGGCGTGACCGAGTACATTGAACGGCCGTTCGTCGCGCACCGCATCCCGTACGGTCGGCGGCACGTTATCGAGCCAACGTTGTGCAACGAGGGAAAGCTCGCGTACGTAGCCGCGGCCGCGCACGACCGGCGCAATTGCGACGAAACGCGTGAGCCGCGGCATACCCTCGGCTGCGAGGAGCGCCAGCGCCGCGCCGGCGCGTATGCCGACGAGCGTCAGGCTGTCTGGCGCCACGCGCTCGTGCAGCGTGAGAACGGACTGCCGGATGCCCTCGAGCATCCGCTCGAAGCGATCCGAGTCCTGTTCGTCGCCGAGCGAATCACCGCTCGCAGGATAGTGAAAACGCAGCACCGGAAAGCCACGATCCGCGAGATGCTCGGCGAGTGAGCGTACCAGTTTATGAAGCCAGAGCGCCTCGTGGCCGAGCGGTTCGCAAATCACGATGCCATGGGATCGATTACCCTCGTGAAGCCAGCCGACGCATCCATCGAACTGGATGGGTGTCATGGTTTGGTCCTTGTTTTAAGTGTCTGACAGGCCGGATTTCAATGCGTGCTTGCCGCAGGCCATGGGGCAAGTGGTCGATCGCTACTCGCCTGAACGAAGGGACGCGCACGCCTGACGTGCGAGCGTTCGCCGCGGACCACCCCGATCCGCCTGCGCTTCGTCGTTGAGACTGCTTCCGAGAATGTCCTTCATTCGCATTCCGTCATATCGCCATTTTTCACGCCGGATGACCTCGATGCGTCGGGCAGACGGCCCCGCTCGAATGTCTACGGGTAGTAGACCATCCATTTCTGACGTATTGCGTACGTCACATTACATTTTCAATACATTTCGCCGCACTGCGCTCGAAGCGGGCCGGAACATCGCGACAGCGGCATCCGAAACGCGCTTCACGGCGTAACGGCGCGGGCGGTCAGCGCTCCCTGCGCCGCAGACGGAATCAGCAGGTTCACGACACGGCTCCAGCGCACCAGCGATGACGCGTCGACGAATACGACATCGCGACGCTCGAGCGCGAACTGGTCGGCGAGCGCGAAGGATGCCGGCGCACTCCCGTCCAGGTGATAGACCAGCGGCCGGTTGTCGGGCCCGCGGCGCACCACGTAAATCTGCCGCGCGTCGGACGTGTATTGGCTCACGCCGCCCGTGTCGCCGAGCGCTTCGCCCAGGCTCATTCGCCCGTCGGTCAATGTCAGCGTCGCCGGGCGCGACACCTCGCCAAGCACGAACACCTTCGCTTCGCTCGTCGCACGCACGCGCACCAGGTCGCCGTCGCGCAGCAGGATGTTCGACGGATTCACACCGGCCGCAATCATCGCCGGCAGGCTCACATTTACCGTCTTGCCGCTGCGTGTCACCGTGACTTGCGACCGATCGGCCGCGGTCGTGAATCCGCCCGCGCGATCGATCGCCTCGGGCAGCGTCATCGGCATGTCGTTGACGATCTGCAACCCGGGCGTGCGAACTTCGCCGTCGAGATACACGCGCTTGCTGCGATATGCCTGGATACGCAGTGCAATCTGCGGCTTGCGCACATATTCGCCGAGTCGTCTGGTCAGTGCCGTGCGCGCCTCCGCTTCGGTCATCCCGGCGACGTGCACGAGGCCGGCATACGCGAATTGCACGTTACCGCTCGCGTCGACCGTGTAGCCCGCCGCGACCGAGTTGGTACCGATGTTGTCGCCATTCGTCGCCTGGGCCGTCGGCAGGTTCAGTTCGGGGTGATCCCATACGACGATGTTCAGCACGTCGCCGGGACCGATGACGTACGCCTTCGGCGTGCCGAACAGGTGCCGGACTTCGGCGTCGACGCTGGCGGAACGCGTGGCGTGCTGCTGCTCGACGAATGCCGGCGTGATTTCGATCAGGTCCGCGCTCGACACGTTCTGTACGCCGTCGAGGCCGCCCGCACCCGACGCGGCGACGCCCACGCGTGCATTCGCGTCGCGTTCGGCCGGCGCGCGGTACGTCATGCCGGGCGCAAATGCACATGCGCTCAGCGCACACACGGTCACCGCCGCCGCGAGCAGTCGCGGTGAACCGATCCTCGATCTGGTTTGTGTAGTAGTTGACATCGCGTCTTTCCAAACTGTGCTGGAACCCGCCGACATGACGGATTGCCGCATTACGCTTGCCGGCACGACTCGCGTTGCATAGCCGCGCGGCCCTTGCATTGCACGTCGATCCGTACAGGTCGTCATGAGCGATACCCTGTCGCGCTCGTCTGCAGCCGGTCAGCCGGCGCACCCCATGCCACCTGCATCGCAGCGTCAATCGTCGCCCGATACGACCCCGCGCACCACGCGCCGACACCGCCTGGCCGGTCGTGCTCCGGCCGGGGTGCTCACGCGCTGATACCTGATTGAACACTGTCCGGCACCGCGTGTATGTGAGCAACCTCACCAAAAGCCAATCTTCATACAAGCATCCGATCGCCCCAGACGCTCACGCCCCGCTACGCTGACCCCACCACCGGAAACCGTCGCCCGGCTACCGCAAGCGCGGTCGCCGGATCCGTCGTTGCAAAAAAAAGCGCACCGATCGGTGCGCGTTGGCGTGGAAGGCCGAGTCACGAAGTCTCCATGACGGTCTTGTCAGCCGCTACACCATTTGTTCAGGGTTGCGTCGAAAGTCAAGGTCAGAACCTGACCGGTCGCCATGACGACGTTGGCCCCGGTTGCCGTCTGGATGTTCGCGTTGTTCGCAATCGTGCAGTTCCCGTTGGTCGCAACGATCTTGATCGACTGACCGTCAATCCCGCCGACAAGGTTCGTCAGCGTCGTCGGCAGCGCATAGTTCGCCGTCAGCTTGCTGATTCCGGTCACACTCGGCGTCGAACTAGTGCCGACGAAGCCATTGGCCCAGACCGCCATCGCATTGCCGGCGCTGTCGGCCGTCGGCACACCATAGCTGTACCGAACGAGCCCGGTTGCATTCTCGATGTGAAACTGCCAGGGCCACATTTGCAGAAGGCGCCCGCTTGCCCATGCGCTATTGACTGCGCGCCCGTAGCGGTCTTCAGGAATATATTTGTAGCGACCGGCGACACCGTTGCCTTGCGAAGCGTCGACGCAGATCTTCGAGAAGTATTCGCCGGCCGGGATATACGAGGTATTGGATGAAGACGGCGTAAACGTATAACTGTCCGTTCCTGCCGTCACGCTTCCGGAACGCGTAATGGTGCCGGTGATCCCGAAGATCGTCGCCAGTGTCGTGTCGCCGGTCCCGTTGACGGCATTCACCGGCATGAAGATCGACAGGTTCGGCGTCGTGCCGAACGACCAGCCCGGAATCGGCACGGCACCCGTACCGGTCAGCACCAGGGCCGTGGTGATCTGCTGGAACACGCTGTCGGTCTCGCAATCGATTCTCAGATTGTATGGGCTCTCGGTGGCGATATAGACCGCTTCAGCACATCCGAAGTAATTCCTGAACCTGATCGTGTTATAGCCGACGTTCCCGACGATCACGCCCTTGACCGTCTTCGGGAATGCAAAGGTGAATTCGTTGTCGGTCGGATAAACATTGAAATTCGGGTTCGGCAGAATCTCGGCCGCATAGTCGTTGCGCGCACTCAACGGGAAGTTGATGTCGAACAGGCAGTTGGTAACCTGTCCGATGACGCTGAACATGCGCCCTCCGCTCAGGCCCATCGTCGTCATGCGATCATGCAGCACGATGTTGCGCGCCTGGATGCCGTACAGCGGAAAGCCGGTATTCGACGTGCGCCGGTCCTGCACGGCGAGCGCCGTGCCGTAACTGAAGATGATGTCGATATTGTTCAGGTTGAACAGGTTCGACGAATCGGATCCGGCGGCGGCCGGACTGTCGTCAAGATAGATGCCAAGGCTGGGCGTGTTCGTCGACACGTCGCCGCAATGCCTGATCTTCATCGTATCCAGATTGACTTCGCGTACGTTGGCGCGCGCTTGCGTCGATCCGCTTCCGGTATCCATCCACAGCACACCGCCGCCCCGGAAATACAGGCAGTTCACGTGCGCGACGTCGAGCCAGTCCACGTTGCCTTGCAATACCAATCCATGTTGAAGCGACGTGCACGCGCGATTGCCCTGAAGGGTAAAGTCACGCAGCACGCAACCGGCCAGGACGGCCGTGTTGGATGTCCAGGATACGTTGCCTGTTTGCGGGAGGTCCGTTGCTTCGTTATTGAAACCCGCGTTCAGTACTGTCAGGCATTGACCGGTGACCCCGGCGCCAAACTGGATGATCGAGGTACGCGCCGAATGCCCGAACAAGGCGATCGGCTTCGTGATCGCGGGCAGCGCGGTACCCGAATAGTAGACCCCGGCAGGAAGATCGCCTTTGACCGGCCAGATGGTCATCAGGTAGTTCAACCAAGCCGTCAGGGCCGGGCCGTCGTCGCTGCCGTAGACCACATTCGCCGCCGTGGCGGAAGCACCGGCTGCTTTCGCGAGCGTCACTTGTGTTGCGCTGACGAATGCCGCAATCGTCGTGGAGACCACAAGCGTCGCGACGCCACTTGCATTGGTCGTCGCAATATCGATACGCTTGCCGACGTCCGACACCGTGAACGC
Organism: Burkholderia sp. AU4i; assembly: GCF_000466765.1. Taxonomy (NCBI): domain Bacteria; kingdom Pseudomonadati; phylum Pseudomonadota; class Betaproteobacteria; order Burkholderiales; family Burkholderiaceae; genus Burkholderia; species Burkholderia sp. AU4i. Next base: position 30,842 of record NZ_ASSI01000071.1, read on the forward strand.
GGCCGATGCCGACGAAATCGCCGTCGACCCTGACGTCGTCACACCATCGTTGACGATCCTCGTATTTCCCTTCGCGCCAAAGTATTTGGCGCTGACCGGCAAATTGGCAGGCAGTGCCGCCGGCTGAGCAATCCATACCTGCGTGGTACCTGCTGCAAGATTCACGGCGATCCCGCCGTTGCTCGAGGCCAGCACGGTGGTACGCGACAGCGTGTTTCCGCTCGCGTTGTATGTGCCGATTCCGATCTCCCAGTTGCCACTCGGGGCACCGGCACCGGTCACGGCCTGCAACCCGTAATAGAAGGTATCGGCATTTGCACAAACAGACGAAAACGAACGGAATCCGGTCATTGCACCCGCCAGAGAGAGCGCCCCCGTACCGGTGGTCGTCGTCGTTTCCTGAACACGATCCTGAAGCTGGAATGCCATATCGATCCTAGACATGCGGTTGATGAATACGCTTGATGAAGGTTGACGAAAACGCTGAATGCGGCCCACCGAGTGGCGCATTTGTTTCGAACCTCTCAAAGCTGTCTCAGGCGCGTCCTGAAGCCGTCCCACCGATCCGTCGGATCGGCATGATCCCGGCTTGCCGTCCCCGCCCGGATTTCGACGCGAAGACGCGCGTTACTGCCCCAGTCTCGGAATCATCGTGACGCTCGGCGCCACGCTAAAGGTGACCGTCATCGCATCGCCAGGCTTGAGATCGATCAACCCGTTCGTCAATCCGCACGCATAGGACGCTTGCCCGTTTCGGGACACGCCGATCGACGACACGGTGCCGCCGGTGACCGACAGGCTGACCGCGCTCGGGTAACTGTTCGCGAACGTCCACGGTGACGCACCCACCACCTGCGGAACCGGTATCAACTGCACGCCGAAACCGACAAAACCGTTTTGCGCGATGTTGTCTTCGCTCCACGACGTGTAGGCCCACGAGTTCGACGAGATCAGCGCGTCGATTGCACGGGGATAATTGACCGGCTGGGCCATATAGTTTCCCCGCAACTTGAGCGACGCCCCGGCCGTGAGCGCCCCGACCGTGATGAGGCGAGCAAAGCCGTTGCAGCAGCCGATATTCTCGCCAGTATTGCCGCTGATCTCCGTGAACGACGCGCAGGACCCATCCACGTAGATTCCGTCCTTCGAGATGCCGGACAATTGGTTCTTAGAGACGATGCAGCCTCGCGTGTTGTACAGCGTGATTCCGGAAACGGCGCTGAGTCCGCCGGTTCCGGTGAACGTGATTGACGCGCCACTGGCGATTCCGCTACCCGTGAAATTGCTGGACAGTGTCACGGTCGGGCCATTTCCGTTACCGGAAACCGACGTCACGTAAGTGCCGACCGGGATATTCGTTCCGGATACACCTTGCCCCACGGCACAGCCGCGTGCCGACGGGTACGGCGTAAACGTCAGCGTGTTGGTTCCAGCCGCCGCCGCGGCCGAGGTCTTGATCGTCTGAGTCGTCATGCAGACCATCGGGGTAAAGACGATGGAAGCACCGCTCGCCACGGTGCCGGTCGTCGCCTTGCTCAGCGTGACGGAATTCGCCGTCACGCCGGTCACGAAGGTTCCGGCCGCGATGTTGGCCCCGCTGACACCCTGCCCGATCGACACACCTGTCGTTTCGTTTCCGGGCGACCCGAAACCGTAGTTGTCGTTGCAGGCGACACCTGTCGTCGTGGCGAACGTCAACGATGTCGCACCGTTCAGGGCCGCCGCGGTGGTCCGAATCGTCGCACCGAACAGGCCGACACCGGAAAAGATCACGGTCCCGCCACTCGGCACGGTCGCACTGCGGTTCAGCGTCACAGTCGATACGCCTGCCGATACGACCGTGCCGATCGGTACGCTTGTCGACCCGTCGAAATACCAGGCCATCATGCCGACAGCGGCGCCGGGGGTATTGGCAAAGTTCAGCGTCGTCGATGCGGACGTCGCGCCGATCGTCGTCAACGGGAAACCGTTCTTGTTGTTCGGGTCCCACGCATTTGTGATCGTATTCTGCGAAATGTTGACGTGGATGTTGCTTCCGGCCGGCTGCCACAGTCCGATCGGCGTTCCCGCAGCGTTCTTGATCGTGTTGTTGACGATCGTGATGTTCGAGTTATTGAATCCGGCCGTCGCGGTCACGACCAATGCCCCATAACCGAGCGGCCCGTTTGGCGAATTGACGATTGCACCGATATTGGATTGCACGCCGCACGTATCCAGAACGTTGTTGGCGACCGTCACATTGTCGTTGCCGTAAGACTGGTAGACGCTCGTCAACTCCGACGCGACATAAATACCGGCTGCCATCGGGTTATAGATCTGGTTATCGGTCACCGTGATGTCTTGCGCCCCGACAATCGCTATGCCCCGCGCGTATTTGGTTCCAACAACCCGGTTGTTTGCGATCGTGACGCGGCAGGGCCGGACACCCTCGTTGAAATAGCCCACCACCGCAAACGCGTCGTCACCGCCGTTGATCACTTCATTGTTCGTGATGGTGATGTCCGAACTGGCCTTCGTGACATGGATGCCGTCATGCCAGACGTCGAGCAGGGTATTGCCGAACACCTTGCCGTTGACGCAACTGCGCATGATCGCGCCACCGCCGGCCGAGTTGTTGAACTTGCATCCCGAAATCTCGAACTGGCTGCAATCCAGCAGGTTGAGTGAACCCGCGTTCTCGTCCGGATAGTACGCGGTCGAATTCTTCGAAAAGAATTGCAGATCCCGGATTTTGAAACGACTGGCGTTGCGCCAGTAAATCACCGAATTTTCGCCTTGCGGTGTCGTGCACTGCAGGATCGAGTCCCACCCGGCTCCCATGATCGACGCCGTTGCAGTCAGCGTATTGCTGTACAGGTAAGTTCCCGGCGGAAAGTACAGCGGGATCCCGGCGTCGAGCGCAACCTGGAGTGCCGCCGTATCGTCGGTCACGCCGTCTCCCATCACCCCGAACCGCCTCACGCTCATCGGGAGATCGACCAGTTCCTGCAGAAGCGGTCGGGCGGTCAGGCCCGTTGCATTACCCACAACATATGTAGCCGGAAATTCTGCTGTCATTCACGCGCTCCGTATCGTCGCAATTCAATCTCGATGAAAAAACGTCAAGAAAACGGGGGAATCCGAAGGGAACACCCGTGCACGATCGTTCGTGCGCCCCTACTCCAGAATAGAAGCGGCATACCCGACGAACAGTGCGTGACATGACCGAATCCCGGTTCGATGCATACGCAACGAACCGGCGCAAACGCGCCGCAGCATGACTCGCACACGCGCTTGCCACGGGTACTTCTTACCCGATCGCACACACGCCGTCGGGAACGATGACCGCTTTTCCACCCCGCCGCGCGGCCCTGCCCGATAAAGATCGTACGTATCGGTAGAAACACCGATGCTGTAGTCAAACTACATTCATACCATTAGTCGCTGCAGAGAATCGCTACATACGATTCGGCAGTGCCGGGCGGCCCGCGCGTCGCCGCCCGCGTTGACCGGTCGAGCCCAACCGGCCGTAACGATTCCCCGCCCGGCCTGGCATGCCGACGCGCAACCACCCTGCATCGCCAGCCGAATGCGTCCGGTGCGAATCCACCGGACGAGCGCAGCTCCAGACATCATCCGAACAATCGGCAATACGATCAGGAGAGCAACATGCGGGACACACTCTGGCCGGCCGTCGTGCTGGCAGCGACCCTCTGCACCACCGCCTACGCAGGCGATGCCGACTTCAACGCGCAAGGCGACGCGACCGATGCGTTCGCGTCGGCCGCCGCGCAACGACGCGCCGACCTGCTAGTCCGCAAGATGACACTCGACGAGAAACTCCAGTTCATCCATTCGCAATACGAAATGTCCAAGGTGCCGGGCGGCGGCGCCGGCTATATCCAGGGCGTGCCGCGGCTCGGCATTCCCGATCTCAACTTGGTCGACTCGGCGACCGGCTCCGGCAGCACGTCGCAGGCCAGCACGACGTTCCCCGCGACGATCGCCGTCGCCGCGAGCTGGGATCGCCGGCTGTCGTACGACTACGGCAAGCAGGTCGCGATCCAGTTGCGCGCGCAAGGATTCGGCATGGGCCTCGGCGGGGGCACCAATCTCGCGCGCGAGCCGCGCGGTGGCCGGCTGTTCGAGTATCTCGGCGAAGATCCGTTGCTCGCGGGCGACCTGCTCGCCGAACGCACGCTCGCCACGCAGCGGCAAAAGGTCATCGCCACGATCAAGCACTACGCGGGCAACGAGCAGGAGCACGGCCGGATGGGCGGCAACACGCAGATCGACGAACGCACGCTGCGCGAGCTTTACCTGCTGCCGTTCGAGATCGCCGCGAAGCGCGGTCGCCCCGGCAGCGTGATGTGCAGCTACAACCGGCTGAACGGCGCATACGCGTGCGAAAACACTCACCTGCTGAACGACGTGCTGAAGAACGAATGGGGCTTCCAGGGTCAGGTGCAGTCCGACTGGGGCGCCACGCACAGCACGGCCACCGCGATCAACGCCGGACTCGACGAGGAAGAGGACGTCGGGCCGAGCGTGTACCTGACGCCGACGGCCGTCAAGCAGGCGATCGCGAACGGCTCGGTGTCGACCGCACGGCTCGACGACATGGTGCGGCGCAAGCTCGCCGTGATGATCCGCGTCGGCGTGATGGACGATCCGGCCACCGGCGGCGGCACGATCGATTTCGCGGCCGCGAACCGGTTTGCGCAGGCCGCTTCCGAGCAGTCGATCGTGCTCCTGAAGAACGACGGCAATCAATTGCCGCTGGCGGCATCGGCGCTGTCGCGCATTGCCGTGATCGGCGGCCATGCGGACGCGGCCGTGCTGTCCGGCGGCGGCTCGGGCAACACGCGCGACCCGGTGTCTGGTTCGTTCGCGGGTTGCGGCGGCCTGACGTTCGGCGCGTCGACCGGGTGCAGCTGGTGGCGCAATCCGTGGCTGAAGGTCGACGTGCCGATCGTCGCGGCCATCCGCGCGCTTGCGCCGGCCGCGCAGGTCACGTATGCGGGCAACAGCGACCAGCAGTCGCCGTTCCGTGCGTATACGCAGCAGGAAATCGACCAGGCCGCGGCGCTCGCGGGCCGCTCGGACGTTGCGATCGTCGTGGTGGCCCAGCCGGCCGGCGAGGATTTCGGCGACCTGCAGAGCCTGAGCCTCGCGAACCCGTCGAACCAGGACGCGCTCGTCGAAGCCGTCGCACGCGCGAATCCGCATACGATCGTCGTCGTCCAGAGCGGCAATCCGGTGCTGATGCCGTGGAAGGACAACGTGTCGGCGATCGTCGAGGCGTGGTATCCGGGCGAAGCCGGCGGCAAGGCGATCGCGAACGTGCTGTTCGGCGCGGTCAATCCGTCCGGCAAACTGCCCGTCACCTTCCCCGCGCGCGATCAGGATTCGCCGGCCTGGGGGCAAAACGGCACGTTCGACAACGACCCGGTCTACGCGGAAAAGCTGAACATGGGCTATCGCTGGTATGACGCGCGCAACATCAAGCCGATGTTCGAGTTCGGCTACGGGCTGTCGTACACGCACTTCGCGTATTCGGGGCTGTCGGTGTCGAAGCAGTGGGACGGGTCGCTGAGCGTCGCGTTCACGGTACGCAACGACGGGCGCGTCGCCGGTGCGGAGATCCCGCAGGTCTATCTCGGCGTGCCGTACAAGGACGAACCGCCGAAGCGGCTGGTCGGCTGGGAGAAGATCCGGCTGAATCCGGGCGAGGCGCGGCGTGTCCGCGTGACCGTGTCGCCGCGCATGCAGAGCGTGTGGGATACGTCGCGTAACGGCTGGCGGTTCGTGCCGGGCGGCACCGTGTACGTCGGTGCGTCGTCGCGGGATATCCGGTTGCAGGGGCACTGAGCGGCGCCAACCCAGCGGAGGAGCCGCGCGTGTCGCGCCCGGCTCCTCCGTCTTCCGCCGTCCGCACCGGCGATCCTCACCGGAACAGTAGCGCCAGCAGCGTCGCGAGCGTGGCAATCGCGGCGATCCCCGCCGCGATCCCGGCCAGATGCGCGGCGACCACGAGGCCGGCCGGCAATCGCACGGATGCCGGGTCGCCCACGGCACCCGACGGCCCGGCCCGCGATCGCGACGCGGCACCCGTCGTCATGCTCCGCTCCCTTCCAGCGTATCGAGCAACGGCCTCGCCAGATGCAGCACCTGATACACCGTGCCTGCGCCGCCGTCGTCCGGCTCGTGTTCGGTGACGACGGCACGCGTGAGCCGCCAGCGTAGCGAGTCCAGGCTGACCACAGCCGCCACCACACCCTGCCGCGCCGCCACTTCGCGATTGCGCGTCACCTCCCGCGCCATTGTCGCCTCGAGGTCGGCATCCGCCGGAATGTCGACGGCTTCCAGACGAACGAAGCGCCCCGTCGACGCACTGCCCTTGCGCGCATCGAGCGCGACCTGCACGTCGATCGGCGCGCGGCCGAAGCTGTCCGTCACGACCCGGTACCGGCCGCCCGTGACGAACCCGGCGAACGCCTGCTCGTTACGCCACAGATAGAACGACGCATAGCCGTTTTCCGTCGCACCGTAGCGGCCCGCCTCGCGCAGCAGGAACCCCTTGAACACCAGGTCCGGCGTGTCGTCCCAGAGCTTGCCGCGCTCGCGCACGCGATGGCGGATGATGTCGAGGTCGTAGTCCGCCGGCAGGCGGTGCACGTAGTACGCGGTCAGCATGATCGACTCCTGAAGGGAAACGGAGATTCCGAATGGCTCGAGAACAGCGTAGAAGACCTTGAATCATTTGAAAATACGATGGCAGAATATTTCAATGATTCGATTTCTCAATGAATGAGTGTCCGATGAAAACGCTCGACATCGAAGCCGTGCAAGCGTTCGTGCTGACCGCCGACCTCAAGAGCTTCACGCGGGCCGCCGAGGCGATGGACACGACGCAGTCCGCGGTGAGCCTGAAGATCAAGCGGCTCGAAAGCGGCCTCGGCCGCCGCCTGCTGGAACGCACGCCGCGGCAGGTTCGCCTGTCGGCCGACGGCACCGCATTCCTGGAGCCGGCGCGCGAACTGGTGGCCGCCCACCACGGTGCGGTCGGCGCGTTCGGCACCGGCCGGCGGCGGCTGGTGATCGGCGTCAGCCACCACGTCGTCGGCGCCGATCTCCCGATGCTGCTGCGGCGCATGAGCGAAGCGGAGCCGACGCTCGTGCTGGAGATCCGCGTCGCCGCGTCGCGCGACGTGCTCGATGCATTCGACCGCGGCCAGCTCGACGCGGCCGTCGCGCTGCAGCACGACAGCCGGCGGCTCGACGGCGAAACCATCCTGTCGGAGTCGTTCGGCTGGATGGCCGCGACGGATTTCGAGTACCATCCGCCGCAACCGCTGCGGCTTGCCACGCAAGCCGAGCCCTGCAGCGTGCGCCGCATGGCGATCGGCGCGCTCGACCAGGCCGGGGTCGCCTGGACGGAGGTGTTCGTCGGCGGCGGCATCGCGACGATCGGCGCGGCGGTGTCCGCGGGGCTGGCCGTCGCGGCGCTCGGGCATCGCGTGGCGCCCGCCGGCACGGTCGACGTCGGTGCGCGATACGGGCTGCCGCCATTGCCGACGCGCGACGTGGTGCTCCACTCGAGCCTGACCGATGCGCGCGCCCGGCAGGCACTGCGCACGCTCGGCGCGGCACTGCGCTCGTCGGTCGGGGCGCGTTGATGCCGCACGAGCCGGCGCAGGCCGTATCGCCCCGGCTCGACCCATGCCGAACCGAACCACCTGGAGAGAAGACACATGCGTCCGCTGGACGAACTGGTCAACGAGCGTGAATCCGCCCTGCCGTCATTGATCGAGTGGTCGGCGGCAGCGCCTGATCGTTGCGAGATATTGCCGCCATCGGGCCGGAATGGCGAAATCCTGTCCACCCTTCAGGTCACCACGCGATCGCTCCTGGGGGCCATCGCCTATTCGACCGGCGGCCTGCTCGTGGACGGCGGCTACCTTCGTCTGCTCGGCTCGGGCCATCCCGCGTTGCCCCGGGACATCGTCGGCTGGAATCAGGGACGCTCCTCCGGCTTTCTGTTGGTCGCGGATGATGCCGTCGGCGGATTCTTCGCCTTGAACGGCGGCGCACTCGGGGAGGACACGGGCTCCGTGTACTACTTTGCACCCGACACGCTGGAATGGGAGCCCCTCGGGATCGGGTACGGCGACTTCGTGCGATGGTCGCTCGGCGACACGTTGAGCGACTTCTACGCGAGCATGCGCTGGCCCGGCTGGCAGGCCGATGTCCAGCGCCTGACGACGGATCAATGCTTCAGCTTCTATCCATTCCTGTGGACGAAAGAAGGATCGGTCGAACGCAGCAGCCGTCGGGCGGTCGACGTTGCCGAGCTGTATGCGCTCCAGATCGGCGCCGGCGCCAAGACGTCGAGACAACCGTGATCCGGTGGACCTTCCTTCGAATCCGGGACGTCGGGTCCTGTGGCCAAGCCGGTGCGCTTGGCCGCACCTGAGCATTCACATCGGCATCGCGTTTTGACGGTTTCGAAAGGCGTCGATGCGCGCCACGGTAAAATTCCTGTTTCATCCCGCCCGCTCGCGCCGCCGCCCGAGGCCTGCGCGGGTCGATATCCAACGCATCGCCCGGCCGTCATCATCTTGATTTCCCTACACCTTTCATCTCGCGACGCATGAGTTACTCGCTCGCCACCACCTGCATCCGCGAACTCGAGATCCGCAAGAGCCGCTTCATCGGGTTCGCGATCCCCGTCGACGATCGCGACGCCGCGATGCACGCGCTGCAGCGCCTGCGCGACGAGCATCCTGCGGCCACCCACGTGTGCTGGGCGTTGCTGGCGGGTGGGCAGTCGGGCATGTCGGATGACGGCGAGCCGTCGGGCACCGCGGGCCGGCCGATCCTCGAAGTGCTGCGCCATCACGATCTCGACGGCGTGCTCGGCGCGGTCGTACGCTACTACGGCGGCGTGAAGCTCGGCGCGGGCGGACTGGTGCGGGCCTATACGGATGCGATCGCATCGGCGCTGCTCGACGCCGAGCGCGTCGAACGTGTCCGCTACACGCGGCTCGCGATCGAGATCGGCTACCCGGACGAGGCACGCGTGCGCCGCTGGATCGAACAGGCCGGATACACGCTCGTGGACAGCGCGTACGGGATGACGGTGAAGCTCTCGATCAAGCTGCCGGAAAACGCCGAAGCCGCGGCAAGAACCGAACTGTTCGACCTGACGCAAGGGCGCTCGGGATTTCCGGCGACGTGACGCGCGGGCAACGCGTCCGCGCTCCCCGCGTGGCCGGACGAATCCCGGCGCCGGTCAGTCGGTCGGTCAGTAAGTGTCCGGGACGATCATGTCGTCCGGCACCGGCCGGCGGATGTAGTCCTCGTGATGCTCGCGCGGCGGGAGGTCGATCGGCGCGTGCGGCACCTCGTGATACGGCACCTGCTGCAGCAGATGGTGAATGCAGTTCAGCCGCGCGCGCTTCTTGTCGACCGCCTGCACGACCCACCACGGCGCTTCCGGAATGTGCGTGCGAAGCAGCATCTCTTCCTTCGCGGCCGTGTAGGCTTCCCAGCGGCGGCGGCTCTCGAGATCCATCGGGCTCAGCTTCCATTGCTTGAGCGGATCCTCGATCCGGCTCTGGAACCGCACTTCCTGCTCGTGGTCGGTGATCGAGAACCAGTACTTGACGATCTGGATCCCGCTGCGCACGAGCATCTTCTCGAACTCGGGCACCGAACGGAAAAACTCCTCGTATTCGTCGTCGGTACAGAAGTTCATCACACGCTCGACACCCGCGCGGTTGTACCAGCTGCGGTCGAACAGCACGATTTCGCCGCCGGCAGGCAGATGCGCGACATAGCGCTGGAAATACCACTGCGTGCGTTCGCGGTTGTTCGGCGCCGGCAGCGCCGCCACGCGGCATACGCGCGGGTTCAGCCGCTGCGTGATGCGCTTGATCGCGCCGCCCTTGCCGGCCGCGTCGCGCCCCTCGAAAATGACGACGAGCCGGTGCCCCGTGCTCACGACCCAGTCCTGCAGCTTCACGAGTTCGCCCTGCAGGCGGAACAGCTCGCGGAAATACTGCTTGCGCGCTTCGCGCCGCTCCTGCGAAAACAGCAGGTCGTCGCTGTCGTCGAAGCGGCGATCGTCGAGCTCCATCTCGAGTTCTTCGTCGTAAGCGTCGACCAGGTCTTCCTCGAAGCGGCGCTGGCGCGCTTCCATCGATTCGAGATCGGCGCGGTTGTCGGTCTCGGTGCGGTTATCGTTGTCGCCCATGGGGCCTCCTTCCATCGTTGACGCAGCCAAACGCCGACATTATCCCAGCGTCGCGCGTCAAATTCATGAAAAAGGGCCGGCGCACCGGTCAGAAGCGGAACGCGAGCAACACGCTCGCCAGCACGGGGTTCGCGGCAATGTCGAACGTGTTCGACGCGAGCTGACGGTTCGGCTGGTCGATATCCAGCGTAATCTTCGTACGTAACGGGATATAGGTCACCATGCCGGTGATCCAGAACTGGCGCGTGATCTGGTAGCTCGCGCCGACGGTGAACACCGGCTCCCACACGCTCTTCACCTTCGCCGACACGTTGGTCTTGCCCGACAGCAGCAGGTCGCCGCCGGCATCCCAGATCCGCTGGAACAGCGCCGGGTCGAGCAGCAGCGACTGCAGGCTGCCGATGTCCGCGCCCGCCGCGAGCAGCCCGCCGAGCGACGCGAGCTTGCGCTGGAACACGGGATTCAGGTTCGTGTTCGTGAAGCGCGTATAGCTGACGCCGATGCCCGCGAACGGGCGGAAACGGTCGTCGCGCTCGCCGAGGTAATACTTGAACACGACGGACCCGAGCCACGCGCGCGTGGTCGCGAGCGGGTTGCTTTGCGTGTTCGCGAGATCGATCAGCGGAAAGCGCCCCTGGACGCCTGAAAAGATCCGGTCGAGCGGCAGCGCGATGCTGCCGTGCCCGCGCAGCGTCAGCACCGGCGGAATGCCCGCGCCGAGTTCGGCCGCCCAGTTCTCCGAGAAAAAATGCGTCAGCGTGAACGCCAGCGTGTTCGTGTTGCCGAGCGACAGCTGCGACCCCTGGTTCTGGAAGCTGTTCAGCCCGAGTGCGTCCGTGTGCGTCGTGACCGGCGTCGATCGGCCGGTCGTGCCGACGAAGTGCCAGCCGAGGCCGACCATGTTGCGGTCGTCGCCCATCAGTTGCGTCAGCAACGGCGGCGCCTGGGCGGCAGGCAGATCGGGCAGCCGCGACGGATCGACCGGATGCAGTTCGTACGGCATCCGGTCGGCGTGGACGACGCCGGGCGCCGGCATGCCGCCCGCCGCCGCGTCGCGCGGCGCGGCCGGATCGCAGCCGCCAACGGCGCCACCGGAGCCACTGGCACCGCCGTCGTCGAAGCCGATGCCGTCCGCGCCGTCGTCGGGCGCTGCCGCGCATGCGCGCCCCGCCCCGCCGGTTCGCTGGCCGAGCGTGATCTTGCGCGCCGTCAACGGGACGGCGTCGGGTTGCGGCCCGTCGGCCTCTTCTCCGTGTCTGCCGTGCCTGCCGCGGCCGCCGCGTGCCGGCCCCGCGTCGGTCACCCATGCGCTCGCGTCGAACCCGTCCGCGTCGCCGCCCGGCCAGAAGCCGATCCCGTCGGCACCGGCCTGCCAGCGTGGTTCGGCGTCCGCGTCCGGCTGCGGCGCGCCATGCGCGGCGGCCGCGCACGCGAACAGCGTCGCGCCGAGCCAGCGCGACAGCGGACGCACGGCGCCCGGCCGCGCACGGCGGCGGTACGTGTCCCGGCTCGCCATCGGCTCAGGCCGGCACGCCGAACAGGCGTTGACGGATCCGGTACAACGGCTCGAACAGCCATTCGAGCAGGCTGCGCCGCTCCAGCACGATGTCGGCCTTCAGCATCATCCCGGCCCGCAGCGACAGCGGCCGCCCTTCGAACGCCGGCGTGCGGTCGGCCAGCTCGACCCAGGTCTTGAAGTAGGTCTGCGGCGTGGCGGCATCGCCCGGCAGGTTCAGCTCCTTCGCGGAAAACGCGACGGGCGAGATCGACAGCACCTTGCCGCGATACGTGCCGAACTTCTCGACCGGATAGCTTGCGTACGCAACCTTCACCTCCTGCCCCTTCTTCACGAAGCCGGCCTTCGACGACGGAATGTAGACCTCGGCGATCAACCCGTCCGCCTTCGCGGGCAGGATTTCGACGACGCGCGTACCCGGCGGGTCGATCACGCCGCCCTGCACGACGTCGAGCCGCACGATCTGCCCGTCGGCTGGCGCGTACAGCACCTGGTTCACGTTCTCGTCGATGTTGTATTCCTTCGCGTTCAGTTCCTCCTGCTTGATCTTCAGCTCCGCGTTCGCCCCGTCGTACTTGCTCTGCATCGTGTCGAGGTCGCCGCGCAGCTTCATCGCGTTCTTCGCGAGTTCGGCGCGGCGCAGCAGCAGGTCCTGGTACGCCTGCCCGGCCTGCAGGTACTGCGTGTTCACCTGGTTGTACTGCTCGAGCGTCACGACCTGTTCGTCCAGCAGCTGCTTCACGCGTGCGCGCCGTTCGCCGTACTCGTCGACGATGCGCTTCTGGCCCTGGATCTGCCGGTCGATCAGCCCGCGGCTCTCGCCCTGCGCGGCGATCTGCTGGTTGATCTGCTGTACCGACGACCGGTATTCGAGGCGTGCCGCGTCGATCTGCTGCGTGACCTCGACGCGCTGCCGGTCGAGCGCCGCACGCATCCCCTGCACGTTGTTCGCCTGGCTCACGAAGCTCGTGTCGCGCGTCACCGCCAGCAGCCGCTGTCCGGCCTTCACGTGCTGGTCCTTGCCGACGTAGACGTCGCGCACGGCCCAGCCCGGCGGCGCGCTGACACCGATCAGCCCCGAACGCGGCGTCAGCATCCCCGACACGCTCTCGGTATTCGCGTAGCTCAGTTCGACGAGTGCGGTCACGAACATCGCGAACATCGCGAGCGACAGGTAGCAGAAGAAGCGCATCGACACCGGCACGTCGACGACGCCGTGGATCACGGTGCCGAAGGTCGTGCCGCGCGCGAGCTTGCGCGACGGCTTCTGTTCTCGGAGGGCGGAGTTCCAGGTCGGCATGGGGCAGGCTCGTCAGGAGCGACGCCGCGCGGCCGCATCGAGCAGCGGCGTCGGCATCAGGTAAGGCGTGAAGTGTTCCCAGAAATGCCACTGCTCGGGCTGCCGCACGAGCGCCTGTTCGAGACGGTCGACGATGCGCTGGTGCGTGGCGCGCACCGGCGACGCGTCGTCGTCCGCGCCGAGCATCGGCACGAGCGGGCTGTCCGCGAGCTCGGTGAAATGCACCGCGCAGCGATCGCGGAACGGCACGCCCGTCGCATACGCGACGAGCAGCGGAATCCCCTGCTCGACCGCGAGCTTCACGCCGCCGCCGGCCATCCGCACCCAGCGGCCGCCGAGCCGGCAGCGGTTGGTCTTGCCGAACTTGCCGTGCAGGTCGGAGAACAGCAGGAACACGGGCGCCTCGCGCCGCAGGCTCGTGATCAGCCGCCGCAGGTGCACGCGCTCCTCGATGTCGATGAACTCGACTTCGCCGGCGCCATATTCGGCGACGAGCCGCAGCGCATCGTCGAAGAACGCACCGGGCGCATCCCGGTGCAGGATCACCATCAGCTTGCGGTCGTCGGGGATCATGAAGCGCAGCTTCGTGACGAACAGCATCAGGTTGCCGAAGTGCAGCCCCGCGAGCATCAGCGGGCCGCCGCGCGCGAGTGCCGCCCGCAGCTGCGCGTCGCCTTCGCACGCCATCCCGTCGATCATCGACTTCATCGATTCGAGGCTGTGCGTGCGCAGCTTGAGCCCCGCGAATTCCGCTTCGAACAGTTCGCGCACGATCGCCGCCGACACGTCCCGCACGCGTCGCGGATCGTCGTTCAGGTGCGCGCTCAGCATGTACGCGACCGCGCGCTCGATCGACTCGCGAATGCACGGAAAGCAGCGCAGGCACGCGCCCGAGCACCAGCGCATCAGTCGCAACCCGCGCGCGGGCGACGTGCGCAGCGCGACGGCCCGCACCGTGCGCCGCACCAGGAACGCATACGAGAAAGGATTGAGCAGGAAGAGTCGCCCGAGCATCACCGTGCCTCCTCGGCCGCACGCCACGCATCGGTCGCGTCGGTCAATACGCCGTCGTGCATCTGGTAGATCCGGTCGACCATCGACAGGATCGACGCGTCGTGCGTGACGAGCACGATCGTGCACGGCAGCGTCAGCACGTTGCGGCAGATCTCGTGGGTCGTCGCCTGGTCGAGGTTCGACGAGAATTCGTCGAGGATCAGCAGGCGCGGCTCGCAATACAGCGCCCGCGCGATCAGGAGCCGCTGCATCTGCCCGGCCGACAGGAATTTCTGCGTATCGCCGAGCGGCGTGTCGTAGCGATGGTCGAGCCGCTCGATCTCGTCGTGGATGCACGCGAGCTTCGCCGCGTCGAACATCGCGCCGATGCGCGGTGCTGGCGCGAAGTTCGTGATGTTGTCGCGGATCGTGCCGCGAAACAGCTGGTCGGACTGCGTGACGGCCGCGAGATGCTTGCGGTACTGCCGCAGGTTCACTTCCGCGAGATCGACGCCGCCGACGAACAGCGTGCCGGGCTCGGGCCGCACGAGCCCGCAGATCAGGTTCAGCAGCGTCGTCTTGCCGCTGCCGGTGCGGCCGACGATCGCGATCTTGCTGCCGGCCGGCACGTCGAGCGCGATGTCGCGCAGGATCGGGCGGTTGCCGCCCTTCGGCGTGTACGACAGCGCGCGGATGGAAAGCGTGCCGTCGAAACCGTCGACGGGCCGCACGACCGCGTCCGGCGCGGGTTCCTCGGTCTCGGTCTGCAACACGTCGGCGACGCGGTCCATGTGCACCTGCAACACCTTGCGGCGCACGTAGAGCTGGATCGAATCGATGAACTTGTCCGCGAACAGGTTCTTGTACTGGATGAACGCGTAGATCACGCCGATCGTGCTCTGCCCGTGCATGACGAGCCACGCGCCGTATGTGACGATCACGAGCTGCTCGACGTGCACGATCCCCTTCGACACCGCATCGAACAGCAGTTGCAGCCGCTCCTGCTGGCGCATCGCCTGCAGCTTCTGCGTGAACGCGTTGACCCACAGGCTGCTGCGCGCGGTTTCGGCCGACAGCAGCTTGATCGAGTGCGCGGAGCGGATGTTCTCGATCAGCAGTGCGTCGGCTTCCGCGCCGCGTGTGAGGATCTGCGACATCGCGTCCTGCAGTTGCGGCTGGATCGCGAGCCGGCTGAGCGCGAACAGCACCATCCCGGCCAGGCTGATGCCGGCCAGCACCGGGCTGTAGTACAGCATCAGCACGAGCGTCAGCGTGCAGGTGACGACATTGAGCAGCCCGCCGACCAGCCCGTCGACGAGAAACCGCCCGACCTCCGACACCGACGACACGCGCGAGATCGAATCGCCGGTGTTGTGGAACAGGAAATAACCGATCGGCAGCCGCGCGAGATGCCAGACCATGTTCGCCGACAACTGCTGCGACACGATGTTGCGCAGGTAGCTCTTGATGTTGCCGACGAGGTTCGCGTAAAGCGTGTCGAACAGGAACACGATCGCGAACAGGATCGTCAGCAGGTACAGGATGTCGACGTCGGTCTTCTTCAGCGCCTCGTCGATCGTCAGTTGCACGTACGACGGGCCAAGCAGCAGCAGGAGCTGCGCGGCGACGCCGCCCGCGATGCCGATCGCGAGGCTCTTGCGAATGCCGGTCAGCCCTTCGAGGTAGTCGCGCAGCCTGATCCGGTCGGCCCGCCCCGCCCGCGTGAAGCCGATATCGGGATTCAGTTCGAGCGCGTAGCCCGTGATGTGCGTGAGCGCCTGCGCGAGCGGCAGCTTCGTTTCGCCGAGCGCGGGATCGACGATGTGCACGCTGCCGTAGCCGACCTTCGTCAGCACGACATAGTGGTTCATCCCCCAGTGCAGGATGCACGGCGTCTTGAGCGCGTCGAGTTCGCCCGCATCGAACTGCAGCCCGCGTGCGCGCAGGCCGAGATCGTTCGAGATCTCCATCAGGTCGAAGAACGACAGCCCGGAATCGATCCGGACCGGATAGCGGTTGCGCAGCGCGCGCAACGTCGTTTCGCGGCCGTGCCACGACGCGATCATCGCGAGGCAGGCCAGGCCGCACTCCGTCACCTCGTCCTGCAGGACCGGACGGACTTTACGCGTATTGAAGAGCATGGTCGGGCACCCGGGGCGCGACGACACGCCGCCCGGGCCTGCCGGTGCGGGCCCGTGGCGGGTCGTGCGCGATACGCAAGGGCACAGCCGGCACGCTGCCGGCTGCGACGGAAGACCGGTGTTACCGGCCGCCTGGCGGGCCGCTCAGCGCGACGAGCCGAGCGACATCCGGAACTGTTCGACGGCGCGGGCCTGGTACTGGGTCATCAGGCCCTGCAGCGTGGTCCCGATCGACTGGTTGACGAGATCGACCGTATAGGCGGCCGAATTGGAGTAAAGCGACGCGCCGCCGCGAATCTGGCGGGCCTGTTCTTCCGTGATGTCTCGCATTTGTTGTGGCCTTTATATTGTCGGAATGCCCGCCACCGTCAGCCAATTGCAATCTCAATGGCCGTTTACATTATTACGGAGATAATCCGGCACTCCCGCCTCCTGATAATCGCCCGAACCGGAAATAATGCATTCCGGATTCGCTTTATTGCCACTTCGGCGATCGATTCTTTTCCTTCTGTTTCGCGGCATTTCGCGCGGGGGGCGCCTCCCCGCGCACGGCGGTTACTTGCCGGTGTTATTGAACGTCTTCGGGTTCTGCAGGTAATTGCCGAGGCTCGGCAGGAACTGGCCGAGCGCGGTCACCACCGGCGCGGCGTCAACGGCGAGGCTACCCAGCGAGCTGATCGCACCGCCGCCATGCACATTCCTGACCTGTTCCGTCGTCATGACCTTCATCATTCTCTCCTCGTAAAAAATAAAGATGATGCAAAGAACCTTCATAGAAAGACAAACGGCTTTTAATCCCTAGCGACTTGTTAATCTAATAATCACTGCGATTATGAGCCGAAATCAGGCTATCATGCGGGCGCATCGGAATTCAATGGAGGACACACTCTTACAGGCGCGTTTTCCGATGCGCCACGGATGGCAGGCATTCACGCTGTTTGAATTTCAATTTCAATACGTTTAAATCCCGGCGCAATGCATTGCGGCACGGGCAGGAGACGGAGACGGCCATGTTTGAAACGAGGCGCGCGAATTGCGGATCGGCGACGCGGAATTCGGGTAATTCCCTATCAAGTTTTACGACTAGGTGGAATCCCCGACTTGCAACCGTGACATTGTTCGCTGTAACGATAGCCGGCGTATCGGCGAACGCGCATGCGTTCTGCCTCGACACCGCCTACCAGTACGCGGTCGTGCACGATCCGCGCTACCTGCAGGCGCGCAGCGAATACGATGCGGCCCGCCAGAAATTCCCCGAAGCACGCGCGCAGATGTTGCCGCAGGCCGCCGCGCAGCTCGAATGGGGACGCTACGGTACGCACGCGAACCTGTTCGGCATCGACGTCAGCGGATCGAGCAATGCCGCATACGGTTCCGCGCAGGTCACGCAGGCGCTGTTCAACGTGCCCTACCTGTACGACATGCGGCGCGCGACCGAGTACGAGGAATCGGCAAAACAGAAGCTCGAGGTCGCGAAGCAGGACCTGATCCTGCGCGTCGCGAACGCGTGTTTCGACCTGCTGAGCGCGCGCGAGAAACTGCAGTCGGCCGACGACGAGGTGAACGCGCTCACCCGGCTCGAAAGCGATACGCGACGCATGGCACAGCTCGGCATGAAGACGATCGGCGACACGGCCGAAATCGAGGCACGCCGCAGTCTTGCGCAATCCGACGAAGCCCTCGCGCAAACCGACGTGGATGCGCGCCGTGCGCGCTACGAGACGCTGCTCGGGTCGACGATCGATTTCTCGCGCTGGCCGCGGCTCGCGATGCGCGGCTCGTCGCCGCGCATTCCGTCGGGCGACTACGCGCCGCAGGACAACCCCGCGTACCGGCAGGCGTACCGCGACGTCCAGGTCGCGCGGCTCGCCGCGAAGCGCGTCAGCGCCGAGCACTTGCCGACCGTCGACCTGTTCGCGTCGTATTCGCGCGGGCTCAACCCGAACCTGCGCGGCCTGACCGATCGCTCCGACTTCCATCAGAGCGCGGTCGGCGTGCAGGTGACGATCCCGATCTTCTCCGGCGGCAGCGTGTACTACCGGCAGGTGGAAGCCGAGCACGTGACCGAGCAGTACCGCAACCGGCTGCGCGAAGTCGAGGAGCAACTGGGCACCGATCATCGCGAGGCGCTGTCCGCACTCGAATCGGTCGGCAAGCGCATCCGCGCGCTGCAGCAGTCGCTGCAGGCCGCACGGCTCGCATACGATTCGTCGATGAAGGCGCACCAGGTCGGCTACAGCACGACGTACGAAACGCTGAACCTGCGGCGCGACATCTCGGGCATCCGGCAGAAGCTGTTCGACAGTTATCTCGATGCGCTGAAGCTGCAGCTGAAGCTGAAAAGCGTGCTCGGCACGCTCGACGAACAGTCGTTGATCGCGGTGGACAGCTTTCTCGAAAGCAACGCGGTGAGCGACCGTGGTTAAGCGTGGGTCGGCGCGCATCGCGCATCGAGCAAAAAAGGTTGCACACGCAACCTTGATGACCGATGCCGACGCGCCGGCCGGTCGATCCATCGAAGCCGGCGCGGCACGACAACGCGCCGTCGTTCACGCAAGCGCGCGTCCGACCCCGATCGATCGCGCGGCGCAATACACGATCCCGGACGCACGCCACGCCCTCACCGCGTGCAGGGGTATACGCGATGTTGCGTCCAAAAAAAACTTTGCCTAGAGTGCATCCCATCGATCCGGCGGACAAAGACGTCCCACGATCGTGCGCAGCGCGCGCCCGCTAGCCCGCGCTTCGCCGGCCCCGTTTCGGGCCGCCCATCCGCATTCCCGTTATCCGACAGCGTTGTCGGATGAACGGACCGGCAAAGAAGCCCTTGCCTCGCTCGTCGAGGCAAGGGCTTTTTTTTGTCCTTCGAAAACGCACGTCTTCACCCGAACCAGGAGCACACCATGCGTCATGGCGATATTTCCAGCAGCAACGACGCCGTCGGCGTCGCCGTCGTCCAGTACAAGATGCCGCGCCTGCACACGCGCGCCGACGTGATCGCGAACGCCCGCGAAATCGCGGAGCGCGTGGTCGGCATCAAGCGCGGCCTGCCCGGCATGGATCTCATCGTGTTTCCCGAGTATTCGACGCACGGGATCATGTACGACGCGAAGGAGATGTACGACACCGCATCGACGATCCCAGGCGAGGAAACCGACATCTTCGCGGCCGCGTGCCGCAAGGCGAACGTGTGGGGCGTGTTCTCGCTGACCGGCGAGCGCCACGAGGAACACCCGGACAAGGCGCCGTACAACACGCTCGTGCTGATCAACAACCAGGGCGAGATCGTGCAGAAGTACCGCAAGATCATGCCGTGGGTGCCGGTCGAAGGCTGGTATCCGGGCGACTGCACGTACGTCGCCGAAGGGCCGAAGGGCCTGAAGATCAGCCTGATCATCTGCGACGACGGCAACTACCCGGAGATCTGGCGCGACTGCGTGATGCGCGGCGCAGAACTCGTCGTGCGCTGCCAGGGCTACATGTACCCGGCGAAGGACCAGCAGGTGCTCGTGTCGAAAGCGATGGCGTTCATGAACAACTGCTACGTGGCAGTCGCGAATGCGTCCGGATTCGACGGCGTGTACTCGTATTTCGGCCACTCGGCGATCGTCGGCTTCGACGGCCGCACGCTCGGCGAATGCGGCGAGGAAGAGAACGGCGTGCAGTACGCGGAACTGTCGGTGAGCCTGATCCGCGACGCGCGCCGCAACATGCAGTCGCAGAACCACTTGTACAAGCTGCTGCACCGCGGCTACACGGGCAAGATCGGTTCCGGCGAATCGCCGAACGGCGTGGCGCAATGCCCGTTCGAGTTCTATGCAAACTGGGTGAACGACCCGGACGGCACGCGCCAGGCCGTCGAACGCCTGACACGCGCGACACCCGGCACGCCCGAATGCCCGATCGAAGGCATTCCGTCCGAAGCGCCCGCGCATCGCTGAACCCGCGCCCCGCCCGGCCGTTCGCGCTGCCTGCGCGAACGGCGCCGTCTCACTCTGGAGCCCTCATCATGCTCGGTGTCGCTCTCTTTTTCATCGGCGCGGTGCTGGTCGTCAACGGCGTCGCGCTCACCGGCCGCATCGAACCGCGCGACGCGGCCGGCCTGAACCTGCTCGTCGGGCTGCTCGCGCTGCTGATCAACCTCGCCGGCCTCGTGCAGGCGTCGGCGCCGCCGCAGTTTTTCTCGAGCGCGGGCGGGCTGCTGTTCGCGTTCACGTACCTGTATCTCGCCGCCGTCCAGTGGCGCGGGCTGCAAGGCGCCGGCCTCGGCTGGTATTGCCTGTTCGTCGCGATCAGCGCACTCGTCTATGCGGGCACGTCGAGCGACGCGCGTTTCGGGGCGATGTGGCTGCTGTGGTCGAGCCTGTGGTTCCTGTTCTTCGTCGCGCTCGGGCTGAAGCGGACCGTGCGCTTCCTGCCCGGCTACACGATCGCGATCGGCGTCGGCACCTGCTGGCTGCCCGGCATGCTGATGATGACGGGGAGGTGGTAATGAGCGCACGCGATACGCCGCTGGCCACCGATCCGCTCGCCGGGCACCGCATCGCCGAAGTGCCGTTCTACCAGCCGGCCGGTGCCGAGGCCGACTGGTTCGAGACGGCCTGCCGCCATCACCTGCCGGTCCTGCTGAAAGGGCCGACCGGGTGCGGCAAGACGCGTTTCGTCGAATACATGGCGTGGCGCATGGGCCTGCCGCTGATCCAGGTCGCGTGCAACGACGACACGTCGGCAGCCGACCTGACGGGCCGCCACCTGCTCGACGCCGACGGCACCTACTGGGCCGACGGGCCGCTCACGCTCGCGGCGCGGCACGGCGCGATCTGCTATCTCGACGAGATCGTCGAGGCACGCCCCGACGCGACGGTCGTGATCCACCCGCTGACCGATTCGCGGCGCGTGCTGCCGCTCGACCGGCTCGGCGAAGTCGTACATGCGCATCCGGATTTCCATCTGGTGATCTCGTACAACCCCGGTTATCACGGCGAGCACCGGCGGCTGAAGCCGTCGACGCGGCAACGTTTCGTCGCAATCGACTTCGGCTATCCGGATGCCGCGCACGAGGCCGACGTCGTCGTGCGCGAAAGCGGCGCCGACCGCGAAACCGCGCGCCGGCTCGTCGACCTCGCGCAGCGCACGCGTGCACTGGCACAGGCGGGCAACGGGCTCGACGAAGGCGCGTCGACGCGTCTGCTCGTGCACGCGGCCCGGTTGATCGTCGCCGGGCTCGCGCCGCTCGATGCCTGCCGGATCGCGATCAGCGACGCGGCGACCGACGATGCCGACACGCGTGTCGCGTTGCAGACGATGGCCGCCGCGCACTTCGCGACATGAGCGCACTGCCACTCGCCCGCTTCCTGCACGGGATGACCGCGCACGAGACCGACGTGCGCCTCGACGATGCGGCGATGCGCGCGACGCTCGGCCATGCCGCGCTGCGGGTGCCCCGTGCGTTGCCGCCCGATGCGCGCATCGCGGCGGCCGCGCACGCGCTGGCCCACTGGCGCCACTCGCCGTCCGGCGAGCCGGCCGACACGCTGACGCAGATCGGTTCGGCCGTTGCCGGCGTGATCGAGGATGCGCGCGTCGAGGCGCTGCTGGCCCGCGAATGGCCGGGGCTCGCAACGTTCTGGGCGCCGGCGTTCGCGCCGATCGGCCGTGAAGGGCTCACGTTCGGCTGCCTGTGCGCGCGGCTCGCGAAAGCGCTGTTCGATCCGTCGTATCGCGACGGCAACCCGTGGGTCGACAAGGGCGCGCAGCTGTTCGCCGAGCGGCGCGACACGCTCGACGATTACCGTGCGTTTCGCGCGATTGCGTCGAGGCTCGCGAACGATCTCGGCCAGATGCGCGTGCGCTTCGAACCCGACGACGGCACATGGCTGCCCTATCGCGACGACAATGCGTGGCTGTGGGCGCAGCCGGCCACCGCGGCGGCCGAACAGGCGGGCAACGACGGCGTCGAGATGTCGGCCTCGACCGGCGGCCACAGCGACGAGCGCGACGACGCACCGCCGCCCCCACCCGATGCGCCCCGCTATCCCGAGTGGAATTGCCACACGCAGCGCGAACGACGCGACTGGACGACGATCGTCGAATGCGCGCCCGCCACGTCGGCGCCGCCGCCGTCGCTTTCCGCCCTGATCGACGCCGACCGTCGCGCGGCAAAGCGAATGCCGGCCGCGCGCGCATCGGAGCTGCTGCGGCGCGTGGGCCGCCAGCTCGACGGCGATGCGCTCGACGTCGATGCGGCGATCGCCGCACGCATCGCCCGGCGCGCCGGGCACGCGCCCGATCCGCGCGTGTTCCGTCGCCGTGTGCCGCACGCAGCGCGCGGGCCCGTGCTGATCCTGCTCGACCTGTCGGCGTCAACGGCCGCGCAGGTCGCGACGCTGGAGAAACGCGCGGCGTTCGTGCTCGGCGACCTGTTCGACCGGCAGCGGCGCCGCTGGGCCGTGCACGGCTACACGTCGGACGGACGGCATCGCGTGTACTACGCGCGCTTCAAGGATTTCGGCGAAGCGTTCGACGCCGGCCGCCGCGCGGCGCTGCTCGCGGCCGACAGCGGGATGAGCACGCGCACGGGCGCGGCACTGCGGCATGCGCTGGCCTTGCTGCGCCGCGAAACCGCGAGCGCACGGGCCGCCGTGCTGATGATCGGCGACGGCGAAGCCGCCGACATCGACGTGTTCGACCCGCGCTACCTCGTCGAGGATGCGCGTCACGCGGCACGCCTGGGCCGGCGGCGAGGTGTCGCGATTGCCGGTCTGTCGTTCGGCGAGCCGCCCGGGTTGTCTACAATACTTGGCGTCGGCCCGCGCTGCGTGCACGCGGCGAACGGCGACGCATTGCCGGCCGTCGTCGCGCACGCGGCCGGGCGACTGACCGCGTGACGGCTCTACCCGAAAGAGACAGGAACGACCGAATGAACAGTGTGAAGGTTGGCGTATTGTTCTCGCAGAGCGGATGCACGTCGCACCTTGGCCGGAGCCAGTTGCGCGGCACGCTGCAGGCGATCGCCGAGATCAACGAAGCGGGAGGCGCGAACGGCTGCGAGATCGTGCCCGTCGTGCGCGATGCCTGTTCGGACCCGGCCGTTTATGCGCGGCTCGCCGAGGAACTGATCGCCACCGAGCGCGTGAACGTGCTGTTCGGCGGATACATGTCGAGCAGCCGCAAGGCGCTGATTCCGATCGTCGAGAAGTGGGACAAGCTGCTGTTCTACCCGACGCTCTACGAAGGCTTCGAGTTCTCGCCGAACGTGATCTACACGGGTGCGGCCCCGAACCAGAACAGCGTGCAGCTCGCCGCGTTCATGACCGCGCAGTTCGGTGCGCGCGTGTATCTCGTCGGGTCCGACTACATCTACCCGTACGAGTCGAACCGCATCATGATCGACCTCGTCACGCAGCATCCGGAAGGCCAGATTCTCGGCGAGGTCTACATGCCGCTCGTCGCGTCCGAGCAGGATTTCGCGGCGGTCGTCGAGGACATCCGCGCGAAAGCGCCCGACTTCGTGTTCAGCACGCTCGTCGGCGACAGCACGGCCGCGTTCTATCGTGCGTATGCGCAAGCCGGCCTCGATGCACGCAGGATGCCGATCGCGAGCCTGACGACGTCCGAGATCGAGCTCGGTCAGATGGGCGCGGCGGCGGCCGGCCACTACACGTCATCGCCCTACTTCCAGACCATCGATTCGGACGTGAACCGGCGCTGCATCGCGCAGCTCAAGGCACGCTTCGGCGACGACGCGACCGCCTCCGCGCCGTGGGAAGCCGCGTATTTCCAGGTACACCTGTTCGCCAATGCGCTCGCGCGCGCCGGCACCGACCAGCGCGACCGGCTCGTCGAACACCTCGCGGACGCGGAATTCGACGCGCCACAGGGCCGCGTGAAGATCGACCGCCTCACGCAGCACACGTGCCTCTATCCGCGCATCGGCTGCGCGACGGCCGACGGCAATTTCACGATCGTGCGCGAAGCGACGCGGCGCGTGCATCCCGATCCGTACCTCGTCACGCATTCGCTCGGCGACCGCGTGCACGCGCCCGACGAACAGAAGGCGTAACCGACGATGCGCGCCCGCACCCCGATCCGCTCGACGCCGCGCCTGCTCGCCGAACTGCGCTCGCTGCACGTGATGGTGTACTACCCGGATGACGACAACGGCCTGCTGCTCGTCGAGCAGCTCTCGCGCATCGGTTGCCCGAGCGAGCAGCGCTGGCCGCCGCCCGCCGCGCTGCCGGAGAGCGTCGACCTCGTGATCCTCGCGGTCCGGCCCGACTTGCTGCACCTGTCGATCCCGTGGCTCGAGGACGATGCGCGACCGCCGCTCATCGCCGTCACGACCTACGAAAGCCCGACGATCCTCGAACTGATGCTGCGCATCGATGCACAGAGCGCGGTAACGACGCCGGTGCGTTCGTTCGGCCTGTTGAGCGCGATGGCGCTCGCGTGTCACCAGAGCCGGCGGCACGACGAATACCGGCGCCGCATCGCGCAGCTGGAACAGCGCGTGATGTCCGCGCGCACGCTGCAGGAAGCGAAGACGCTGCTGATGCAGCACAACGCGATCAGCGAGGAAGAGGCCTATCAGCAGATCCGCTCGCAGGCGATGGAGCGGCGCATCTCGATCAACCAGCTCGCCGAGCAGATCGTGCACGCGCATGCGCTGTTGAAGCGGTAACGCGGACGCGATCGCCGATCGCCGCGCGTCAGGTGCGTCAGGCGCGTCAGTCCGGCGGCGGCAGCACGACCGTGTCCTCCGGCCCGAGCACGCGCCCGTCCTGCGCACGCAGCTCGAGCTTCCTGACGGGCAGCCCGGTCTTCCGGTCGACGAGCAGCACGTGCGCCTCGTCGGGTTCGAAGAAAAAATCCTCGCCCCACTGCCGCAATGCGACGAGCAGCGGAAACAGCCCGCGCCCTTTCTCGGTCAGCACGTATTCGTGATGCGCGCCGCCGTCCGCGGCCGGCACGATGTCCATGATTCCGTGCGCGACCAGGTTGCGCAGACGCGCGGCCAGGATGTTCTTGGCCAGCCCGAGGTTCTTCTGGAATTCGCCGAAGCGGCGCAACCCGTCGAACGCGTCGCGGACGATCAGCAGCGACCACCAGTCGCCGATCGCGTCCAGCGGGCGGGCAACCCCGCAAAGGGAATCTTCGTGCGTGGTTCGTCTGTTCATCGATGCATGAGGCAATGCCGTTCCGGGCATGCGGCCGGAACGGCGGTTACGCTCGTTGAAATGAATGGTTGCAATATAAAACTCGTCACACGAAAGATCAATCGCGCGAGGCTCGACTGTTCGCGATCAACGAACGCCATGGCCGATTCTGGCCTCATTGGCACTTCAGTTCGTACATCCGGCATATAAATTCCGGCATTTCCCCGTTCGGGCACATCATCCCTCACCAACGGGCCAAGCATCCGTCGATTGCGGCCGCCCTCCTTTTTTGTTGCAACTTGAAACCCGATGTCCTACGCTTCGATTCAGTTTCAACTTGAAACCAAACTATCCGACTACCGAAGGAGCGTTCGATGATCCGGCCCGATGCCACGTTCGACGGCACCTTTCCTTTCGCCCCGCATTTCGACGACGCGTCCGGCTTCCGGATGCACTACGTGGATGAAGGCCCGCGCGACGGCGAAACCGTTCTGTGCCTGCATGGCGAACCTACGTGGGGTTACCTGTTCCGCCATCTGGTGACGGCGCTGCGTCCGACGCATCGCGTCGTCGTGCCCGATCACATGGGCTTCGGCAAAAGCGCGACGCCGCAGGATCGCAGCTACTGGCTGCAGGACCATATCGACAACCTCGAGCGCTTCGTGCTCGCGCTCGACCTCGATCGCATCACGCTCGTGATGCACGATTTCGGCGGCCCGGTCGGCATGGGGCTTGCCGCGCGGCATCCGGGCCGGATCCGGCGCATCGTGTCGGCGAACGGGCCGACGCCGTTCGGCCAGCCCGATCTCGTCGAGCGCCTGAACGCGAACGGTCGCGATGCGCCGTGGTTCCAGTGGATCATGCGCGCGGCGGCCGACGACACGCTCGAAACCGTGCTCGGACAGCTCGGCTTCAACATCCTGAGCACGCTGAAACTGAACGGTTTCGAGAACCACGCAGTCATCACCGACACGTGGATCGCCGCATACGGTGCGCCGTTCGCGCAACCGGCGGACTGTCTCGGCGCGATCGGATGGGCCCGCGGGTTTGCCGAGGGCGCGCACCGGTTCGAGGTGCCCGATGCGGCGGCATTGCGCGCGATACGCGACAAACCCGCGCTCGCGATCTGGGGAGACGCCGACCGGACGCTCGGCGCGGAACACTTCCTGCCGCTTTTCACCGCGCTGTTTCCGTCCGCGCCCGTCGAGCGGCTGGCGGGTGTCGGGCATTACTGTTTCGAGGATGCGCCCGACGCCATCGCGGCGCGGATCGCCGGATTCATCCGGACGACCGGCTGAGTGCGTTCCGCAGCGGGCATCCGGCGCCCCGCTGCGGAACACGGCGTGCGCGGCCGCCTTCGCAACCGCGCACGCACCGCTTCACGTCAGCGAATGATCCGCGTCACGCCACGCCCGCGCGGGTCGGCCATCGCCTCCGGCGTCTTGCCGTCGATCTTGATCACCTGGATGTCGCCGCTGAAATCCTGCCCCTTCAGCGTGTAGCCGCGCGCCTCGATCTGCTTCGCGAGTTCGCCTTCGATCGGGTGGTACGGCTCCCAGAAGATCGTGTTCGGCGGCAACAGCTGATGATGGAAGCGCATCGCGCCGACGGCCTCCTTCAACGGCATCTTGAAGTCGTAGATGTTGTTGATCACCTGGAAGATCGACGTGAAGATGCGCGAGCCGCCCGGCGTGCCGATCACGAGCGACACCTTGCCGTCCTTCGTCATGATCGTCGGCGACATCGACGACAGCGGGCGCTTCTTCGGTTCGATCGCGTTCGCGTCGCTGCCGACCACGCCGAACATGTTCGCCACGCCCGGCTTCGCGGAGAAGTCGTCCATCTCGTCGTTCAGCACGATGCCCGTGCCGTCGGCGATCACGCCCGAACCGAAATAGCCGTTGACCGTGTAGGTGTTCGACACCGCGTTGCCCCACTTGTCGACCACCGAGAAGTGCGTCGTTTCGGCCTTCTCCGGCATCGTCGTGCCGAGGCCCGGCTGCACGCTCTTCGTATCCGACGGCTCCTTCGGGTTGACTTCGGCCGCCCGCTTCGCGATGTAGGCGTCGTCGGTCAGCTGCGCGATCGGCACCTTGTAGAAATCGGGATCGCCGAGATACTGCGCCCGATCGGCGAACACGCGCTTCTCGATTTCCGCGACGAGGTGGATGTACTGCGGCGAGTTGAGCTTCACGCCCTCGAAGTCCTGCTTGAGGTCGGCCTTCATCTTCAGCAACTGCACGAGGCCGATACCGCCCGAGCTCGGCGGCGGCGCGGTGATCACGTCATAACCGTTCCACTTCGCCTGCACCGGCTGGCGCCACACCGCGCGGTACTGCGCGAGATCCTCGGTGGTGATGAGCCCGTTGCCGTCGCCGGTCTTCATCGATGCGGCGATCAGCTCGGCCGTCTTGCCCTTGTAGAAACCTTCCGCGCCGCCGTTCGCGATGCGCGTGAGCACGTCGGCGAGATCGGGCTGCTTGAAGTTCACGCCCGCCTTCAGCCCGGAGAAATACTTGTCGAAGTTGGTCTTGCCGCCGAACTCCTTCGACGCGTCGACGCCGCGCTGCGCGAGCTGCTCGTCGACGACGAAACCATCGCGCGCATAGTGGATTGCCGGCGCGAGCACCTGCTTCCACTTCAGCTTGCCGAAGCGCTTCTGCGCTTCCCACATGCCCGCGACCGTGCCCGGGACGCCGACCGCACGCGGGCCGTACAGGCTCATGCCCTTGACGACGTTGCCGTCCTTGTCGAGATACATGTCCTTCGTCGCGGCGAGCGGCGCACGCTCGCGGTAGTCGATGAAGTACGGCTTGCCGTCCTTGTAGATCGTCATGAAGCCGCCGCCGCCGATGTTGCCGGCTTCCGGATACGTGACGGCGAGCGTGAAGGCGATCGCGACGGCCGCGTCGATCGCGTTGCCGCCTTCCTTGAAGATCCGCTCCGCGGCATCCGCGCTGTACTTGTCGGCCACCGCGACCGCCGAGCTCGTCAGGACGGCCGGCTGCGGCCCCTTCGCATAGACGGGTGCGTTCGGCAGGAAACCGATGCCGGCCACCGTCGCGAGCACGACAGCGGATGATTTGAAGCGATTCAGCGTAGTCATTGCATGTCCCCCATATGGATCTCCTTCAGGCAGGAAAAGCACCTGTCCCGCGCATGGCCGCTGGCGCGCCGACGGCCATATCCGGTTTCGTAGTATAGGGGGACAAAAAGGGTCGAACACGTGACATGCGATGAAAGCGCATTCGCTGTGCGCGCCTCGTCATGCCGCCGCTTCTCGACACGGATGCGGACAGGTCGAATTTGCACCGGGCGCGCAGCCGCAGTTCGCACCGGTTCACGTCCTCACGCAGCGCACAAAACCGAAAGTTGCGAACTGCGCGACAGGCCACGTGACACGTGAAAAAAAATCTGCAAACCACCGTCCCGCTGCACGATCCGATCTGCGAAGATAGCGCCCCGCTTTCGCACCGCATCATTGATTCGTTCACGCGCCGCCTCACGTTTCTTCGTCTCGCTTCCTATGGCATCACACAACGCGCATCATGCGTCCGGCTTCGCGGCCGGTGTCGCCGCCGCCGCCCTCGTCGCGCAAACCGGCGCCACGGGCCCGTGGCATTCGGGCATGTTCGCCGCATTCGCGGCGGGCGTCGCGGGCGGTACCGCGCCCGACTGGCTCGAAGTCGCATGGTGGCGCCGCAAGCGCCGCCTGTGGGTCACGCATCGAACCATCACGCACTGGGGCATCGGCTGGATCGCCCTGCTCGCGCTCGGCTGGCACGGGCTCATCCATCATCCGCATCCGCTGTGGGCCGCGCCGCTGTTCGGCTTCGCATGCGGCGGCGTGATGCACCTGCTCGCCGACTGGCCGAACCCGCTCGGCGTACCGTGGATCTGGCGGCGTCATTCGCTCAACCTGTGGAACAGCGGGCGTTGCGACCTGATCGTCGTGGGCGCCGCATGGGGCGGCACGCTGTGGCTCGCGCAGTCGTTGTGCTCGCGTGCGCCGCTGCTCGAACACTGGCTCGGCTGGCTGCATCGCGTCTAGTTGCAATTCGGCGCAATTCGACGCGATTCGGCGTGCTATCGATACGCCGGCGCGCACGCAACTTTCCGTCCATTGAAAGTACGGTGCAGGCCCCCATTTGAGTCCGGAGCGCCGACACGCGCACCCGGCACGCACGCGCGACGTCTGGCACACTGGCGATTCGATTCGTGCGCGCCTCGCGCACGCTTTGCGCCCTGCTTGCACCCTATTTCAACGCTCCGATGGACGTCACCGCTACCCGCCCTGCCGCCCGTGCGCTCGACGTGTTCCACCCGGCCGTCGCCGCGTGGTTCCGGCGCACGTTCGCCGCGCCCACCGGCGCGCAGGCGCTCGCGTGGCCGCACATCAAGGCCGGCCGTTCGACGCTCGTCGCCGCGCCCACCGGCTCCGGCAAGACGCTCACCGCGTTCCTGTGCGCGCTCGACGATCTGGTGCGCGATGCGCTCGCGCATGACGGCACGCTGCCCGACGCGACGCTCGTCGTGTACGTGTCGCCGCTGAAGGCGCTGTCGAACGACATCCACGTGAACCTCGACGCGCCGCTCGCCGGCATCGCCGAATCGCTCGCGCAACTCGGCCTGCCGGTGCCGGCGATCCGCACCGCCGTGCGCACCGGCGACACGACGCAGGCCGAGCGCGCGGCGCTGCGCAAGCGCGCGCCGCACATCCTCGTCACGACACCCGAGTCGCTGTACGTGCTGCTGTCGTCCACGTCGGGGCGGCAGATGCTGTCGAACGTGCGCTCGGTCATCGTCGACGAAATCCACGCGCTCGCATCATCCAAGCGCGGCAGCCATCTCGCGCTGTCGCTCGAACGTCTCGACGCGCTGGCCGGCCGTGCGCTGCCGCGTATCGGGCTCTCCGCCACGCAAAAGCCGATCGACGCGGTCGCGCGCTTCCTCGTCGGCGGCCCGGCCGACGCGCCGCGCGATTGCACGATCGTCGACACGGGCCACACACGCGAGCGCGACCTCACGCTCGAACTGCCGAATGTGCCGCTCGAACCCGTGATGGCCACCGACGTATGGGAACAGGTGTACGACCGCATCGCCGGGCTCGCGGCCGCGCACCGCACGACGCTGGTGTTCGTCAACACGCGGCGCACCGCGGAGCGCATGGCGCGCCATCTCGCCGACCGGCTCGGCAAGGACGCGATCGCCGCGCATCACGGCAGTCTCGCTAAGGAGCACCGCTTCGACGCCGAACAACGCCTGAAGCGCGGCGAACTGAAGCTGCTCGTCGCCACCGCATCGCTCGAACTCGGCATCGATATCGGCGATGTCGATCTGGTCTGCCAGGTCGGCTCGCCGCGCGGCATCGCGCCGTTCCTGCAGCGCGTCGGCCGTTCCGGGCACCATGTCGGCGGCGTGCCGAAGGGGCGCCTGTTCCCGCTGTCGCGCGACGAGCTCGTCGAATGCGCGGCCCTGCTCGATTGCGTGCAACGCGGCGAGCTCGACGCGTTGCGGATTCCCGAAGCGCCGCTCGACGTGCTCGCGCAGCAGATCGTCGCCGAAGTGGCGTGCGCGGAATGGCAGGAAGACGCGCTGTATGCGAGCTTCACGCGCGCGGCGCCGTACGCGCGGCTGACACGCGAACGCTTCGACGAAGTGATGAAGATGCTCGCCGAAGGCTTCACGAGCCGCCGCGGCGTGCGCGGCGCGTACCTGCATCGCGACGTGGTCGGCGGCACCGTGCGCGGGCGCCGCAACGCGATGATGACCGCGACCACGTCGGGCGGCACGATCCCCGACATGGCCGACTACGCGGTACTGCTCGAACCGCAGGGCATCCAGGTCGGCACAGTCAACGAGGATTTCGCGATCGAGAGCCTCGCGGGCGACGTGTTCCAGCTCGGCAACCAGTCGTACCGGATCATTCGCGTGGAAACGGGCCGCGTGCGTGTCGAGGACGCGCAGGGCCAGTCGCCGAGCATTCCGTTCTGGCTCGGCGAGGCGCCGGGGCGCAGCGACGAGCTGTCGGCGGCGGTCGGCCGGCTGCGCGCGCGGCTCGACGGGCTGTTCGCGGAAGGCGACCGGCTCGCACATGGCAAGAATCGTGAACGCGTCGGTGAAGGGACTGGGACTGGCGGGAAGCCCACGCCGAGGACCGACGCCAAAGCGGGCGCGAAGGCGAAATCGAAGGCCGGGATCAAGGCCGATACCGATGCCTCGCTCGACGTGCGGCACGACACCGTTGTCGCCGCCACCGCCGAGAGCCGCCTCGCGCCGGCGTTGCGCTGGCTCGTCGACGATCTCCGCCTGTCGCCCGATGCCGCCCGCCAGATCGTCGACTACCTCGCCCGCACCCGCGCCGCGCTCGGCGCGCTGCCGACGCAGGACACGCTCGTGATGGAGCGTTTCTTCGACGAATCGGGCGGCACGCAGCTCGTGATCCATTCGCCGTTCGGCAGCCGCATCAACCGCGCATGGGGGCTCGCACTGCGCAAGCGCTTCTGCCGCAGTTTCAACTTCGAGCTGCAGGCGGCCGCGACCGACGACGCGATCATCCTGTCGCTGTCGCTCGCGCACAGCTTCGCGCTCGACGAAGTGTGGCGTTACCTGCGTTCGGCCAGCGCCGAACACGTCCTCGTTCAGGCACTCCTCGACGCGCCGATGTTCGGCGTGCGCTGGCGCTGGAACGCGACGACGGCGCTCGCGCTGCCGCGCTTCACCGGCGGCAAGCGCACCGCGCCGCAACTGCAGCGAATGAAGAGCGAGGATCTGCTCGCGACCGTGTTTCCCGATCAGGTCGCGTGCCTCGAGAACATCGTCGGCGAACGCGAGATACCGCATCACCCGCTCGTCGACCAGACGCTCGACGACTGCCTGCACGACGCGATGGACACCGATGGCTGGCTCGCGCTGCTGCGCCGGATCGAGAGCGGTGCGATCGAGCTGATCGCGCGCGACCTGCCCGCGCCGTCGCCGCTCGCGGCCGAGATCCTGAACGCGAAACCGTATGCGTTCCTCGACGACGCACCGCTGGAAGAGCGCCGCACGCAGGCCGTGCAGTCGCGCCGCTGGAGCGATCCCGAATCGGCCGACGATCTCGGCGCGCTCGACGCCGACGCGATCGATGCGGTGCGCGACGAAGCCTGGCCGCTCGTGCGCGACGCCGACGAAATGCACGACGCGATGCTCACGCTCGCATGCATCGCCGACAGCGAAGCGCACGCGCACGAAGGCTGGCCCGAGCGGCTCGCGGAACTTGCCGAACGCCGCCGCGCGACGAAACTCGTGACGCCCGGCGGCACCGAGCTGTGGGTGCCGGTCGAACGGCTCGTGTGCCTGCGTGCGCTGCATCCCGATGCCCGCATCGCGCCGGCGCTCAAGGTACCGGCTGCCTGCGCGCAGCCGTGGGAAGCGGATGCCGCACTCGTCGACGTGATCCGCGCGCGGCTCACCGGTTTCGGCCCGCTTGCACTCGACGCGATCGCGACACCGCTCGGCCTGCCGCCGGCGTCGGTCGCGACGGCGCTCGCGGCGCTGGAGCGCGAAGGTTATGTGATGCGCGGCCGGTTCACACCGGGCACGACGACCGACGAATGGTGCGAACGCCATCTGCTTGCGCGCATTCATCGCTACACGGTGAAACGGCTGCGCCGCGAAATCGAGCCGGTGGAGCGCGCCGACTTCATGCGCTTCCTGTTCCACTGGCAACACCTGACACCCGACACGCGCGGCACGGGCCGCGATGCCCTCGCGGCCGTGGTCGAACAACTCGAAGGCTTCGAGGCCGCGGCGAGCGCATGGGAAGACGCGCTGCTGCCCGCGCGGCTCAGCGACTACACGGCGGGCGGGCTCGACGAGCTGTGCCGCTCGGGCAAGCTCGTGTGGACGCGCATCGGCGCGCCGGCACGTGCGGCCGGCACGCCCGTGAAGACGACACCGATCGTGCTGCTGCCGCGCCGCCATCTCTCCGCCTGGCAGGCGCTGCGCGATCCCGACGCACAACCGGCGCTGTCCGCACGGGCCACGCAGGTGCGCGACGCGCTCGCCGCGCATGGCGCGATGTTCTTCGATGCGCTGCTCGACGACCTGCACATGCTGCCCGTCGAACTCGAGCAGGCGCTCGGCGAACTCGTTTCGGCCGGCCTCGTGAATGCGGACAGCTACGCGGGCCTCCGCGCACTGCTGAAGCCTGCCGTCAAGCGCAGCGCGACCTATGCGCCGCGCACGCGGCGCGGCGGTGCGCTGATCGGCGGAATGGACGACGCCGGCCGCTGGGCGCTCGTGCAACGCGCTTCGGCACCGGCTGACACGCCAACGCCTGCACCGAAACGCGGTGCGCCCGCGACCGATCCCGACGCACTCGAACACATCGTCTGGACGCTGCTGCGCCGCTATGGCGTCGTGTTCTGGCGGTTGCTCGAACGCGAGGCCGACTGGCTGCCGAACTGGCGCGAGCTCGTGCGCGTGCTGCAACGCCTCGAAGCGCGCGGCGAGATTCGCGGCGGACGCTTCGTCGCCGGGCTCGCGGGCGAACAGTTCGCGCTGCCTGAAGCGATCCCGGTCCTGCGCGAACTGCGGCGGCAACCGGGCGACGGACAATACGTTTGCGTGACGGGCGCCGATCCGCTGAATCTTGCCGGCACGCTGCTGCCCGGCGACAAGGTGCCGGCCCTCGCCGGAAATCGCGTGCTGTTCCGTGACGGCGTGCCCGTCGCCTCGCTGGTTTCGGGGGCGTTCCACTACGCCCCCGAACTGTCGCCCGCCGCGCGCGAGGATGCGCGCCTGCGGCTCGCGCGCCGCCACTGACATCGGCTGACACGCGGCACCACACCGACTACTGATCGCGGGGCCGCGCGATGGCCTGCCTTCGGGTAGCATCGAACGACTTTCCGCGCGGGCGCCCGCGCTCCAGCACAACAAGATTTACGGAGACTGCTGTCCATGCCCTCGCACGCCGACTCGCCCGCCGCTCATCACTCGGGCTCGCTGACCATTTTCCAGGGCGCCGCGCTCTATATCGGCGCGGTGCTCGGCACCGGCGTGATCGCGCTGCCCGCGCTGGCCGCCGAGGTCGCGGGCCCGGCATCCCTGCTCGCGTGGGCCGCGCTGGTCGTGTTGTCCGGGCCGCTCGCGGCCACCTTCGCCGCACTCGGCGCGCGCTATCCCGATGCAGGCGGGGTCTCGACCTACGCCCGGCGCGCATTCGGACCGAAAGCCGCGGCGGTCGTCGGATGGTGCTTCTACTTCGCGGTCCCGGCCGGCGCGCCGGCTGCCGCGATGTTTGGCGGCGCGTACGTCGCGGCCGTCACGGGCGGCGGGCACACGACGGTCGTTGTCACGGCTGCCGCGCTGATCGCGACCGTATCGGCTGCGAATGCATTCGGTGTCACCGTTTCAGGCCGCATGCAGCTCGTATTGTCGGCGTTGCTCGTCACGCTGCTGCTCGCGGCGGTGCTCGCCTCCGCGCCGCATGCGCGCACGGCGAACCTGCATCCGTTCGCCCCGCACGGCTGGCTCGCGGTCGGCCAGGCCGCCGCGTTGCTCGTGTGGAGTTTCGCGGGCTGGGAAGCAATCACGCACCTCGCGGCCGAGTTCCAACGGCCCGCGCACGACATGCCGCGCTCGGCCGGGATCGCCGTCGTGGTGGTCGGGTTCCTGTATCTGTCGGTCGCCGCCGCGAGCGTGACGGTGCTCGGGCCTTCCGCGGGCGCATCGGGCGCGCCGCTCGCCGAACTGATCGCAGGCGGCATCGGCGGTCACGCACAGGTGCTCGCCGCCGCGGCCGCGCTGCTGCTCACGCTCGGCACGATGAACGCGTATTTCGCGGGTGCGGCCAAGCTCGGCGCGGCGCTCGGGCGCGACGGTGCATTACCCGCGTGGCTCGCGCAAGGCAGCCAGGTCGGCGGCGTCCCGCGCCGCAGCCTCGGCGTGATCGCCGTGCTCGCGGCCGTCGCGCTGGCCGCGACGGCGATCTCGGACGTCGGACCGAAACCGCTCGTGCTCGTGACGTCCGGGTGTTTCGTGATGGTGTATGGGCTCGGTGCGGCCGCCGCGCTGAAGTTGCTGCCGCGCGGCGGCATCGCTTACCGCTGTGCGTGGGTTTCGCTGGTCGCGGTTGCCGGGCTGTTCCTGACGACGGGCTGGGCCATCCTGTGCCCGCTGCTGCTCGCGGGCGGTGCGCTGCTTTATCTGCGGGTGACCGGACCGCGCCGGTAACCCGGCAGTTGCGCGCGGGCCGACATTCGCCGGCTTGCGGCGACACGCCGGCGAATCATGGCCGACCCGCTGGCCGGAGCGCCGGCCACTGCGCCGTGCGCATCGGTCGCGAACCCGGCCATATGCTGCCGTTTCATGCTCGTCAGGCCGGCACCAGCGCGAAGCTGAGGCGCTTGCCGAGCGCGGCGGCCGCGCTCGCGAGCGTCGCCAGCGTGAGGCTCGTGTCGGTTTCGTCGAGCAGACGGTTGAGCGCGGCGCGGCTGGTTTTCATCCGCGCGGCCATCGCGGTTTTCGTGATGTGCTGCGCCTTCATTTCCTGCCCGATCTGCCACGCGATCACGCGCTTGATCGCGGTGGCGGTGGCCGCTTCGAGATTGCCGTCTTCCTCGAGGAAGGTATCGAAATCGCTGCCGATATGCGGATGGTTCGTGGTCGTCATGAGGTACTCCAGTGCATGGCGTTGCCGGCTGCCTGCCCGTCGAAGACGGTGCGTTCCGGCGCAACCGGGAAATTCAGATGGCATGCGTCAACGCTTTGAGACGCGCGACGGTGACATCGAGATCGTCCGACGGCGTGGCCCGCGACTGCTTGACGAAACCGTGCAGCAGGACCATCGTGTCGCCGACGACCGTAAACAGCACACGGGCGCTCCGCCCCGGCAGCGCCACGCGGATCTCCCACAAATCCGGTGCCATCTTCCGGACCAGTGGCATGCCGAGCGGCCAGCCGAGTTGAACGGTCTTGATCTCTTCGCCGATCCCCCTGCGCTCCGCTTGCCCGAGCGCCTTCAACCATTCGCGCACCGGCTCGTTGCCACGGGCCGTCTGAAAGAACCGCACGCCGAGCGTGACCTGGATCTGCTGTCTCGTCATCGTCTTGACACCCATCGTACCAAAATCGGTACGATATGCCAAGCACGACCGGGACGGCTACTGGCCGGACGGCCAATTCGATAGCCGGGGGCGGTCGATCCGCGCTTGCCGCGCGATCCGCCCCGGGTTATTCGTCGCGCCGAGCCCGCTTGCGCGTCGCGCGTGGCGACTGGTGCGCTCGCGCATCGCCGAACCGCGACCGCGCGATGTCGCGCACGGCATCGATCAGCGTCCGCGCGACCGGCGACGGCTGCGCATCGGTGCGCAGGATGAGCCCGACCGGCTCGTCGGTGCCCGCGGACGGCAGCGGCAGGCGTGCCAGCGCCCCGGCCGACAGGTCGTATTCGGCCGCATAGAGCGGCACGAACCAGACCGCATCGTTTTCGAGCGTCAGCGCACGCGCGACCGATACCGACAGCACCTCGATGAACGAATCCAGCGGCGGCGCGCCGCAGGCGCCGAGCAACTGCTCGGCCGACTGGCGGATCAGCGTGCCGAACGGCGGCAGCACGACCGGATGGCGTGCGAGCTCGGCCGCCGGCGCCGCGCTTGACAGCAGCGGGTGCCCGGCACGCACGACGGCGACGAGCGGCTCGTTGTACAGCTGCTCGAACGCGAGCCCGATCATCCGCTCCGGCTCCGACAGCCGCCCGATCGCGCACTCGATCGCGCCCGACTTCAGGCGCTCGAGCAGGTCGGCGTTCGCGGCCGTCGCGATCCGCACGACGACGCGCGGCCAGCGCTCGGCGAGCGCCTTCATCAACGCAGGCGCGAGCGACGCCGCGACGGTCGGCAGCATGCCGATTTCCAGCGTCGCCGCGGCGGCTCCGCCCTCGCGCGCAAGCAGCCCGACCCCCTGCCGCAGCGCCAGCACGCACGCGTTCGCATGCGGCATGAACAGCTGCGCCTCGCGGGTCGGCTGCGCGCCCTGCCGGCCGCGCTCGAACAGCTTCACGCCGAGGATCGCCTCCAGTTCGGCGATCGTCTTCGAGACGGCCGGCTGCGTGATCGACAGGCTTTCCGCCGCCTTCTGCACGCCGCCCAGCTGCGCGACCGCGAGAAAGCACTGCAGGTGCCGGAACTTGACGCGGCCGTCGGCGATACGGTTATTCATAACGAGTGGTTATGCGATTGATGATGAAACGCCATTTTGCATAACTTTCCGGATCGCCCCAAGCGTTCGACGACGCATCACGCGCGACGCCGCAGAGCCTGGAAACCGGCCGGCTCCCACATCCGCTTCGCGATCAGCAAGCTCGTCCCGTGCTTCTGCGCGAGCGGGGCGGACGACGATTCCGCATGCAGCGCGGCCGCCTTGCTGCGCAGCCGGCGCAACTCCAGTTCGAGCTCCGCGGCGGCGGCCTCCGTCAGCATCCCCTGCGAGAACGTCATCGTCTCGCCCTCGCCGTCGAAGCGGCTGTCGAGAAAATCGCCGAGCGCGTGCGCATGAAAATAACGGCGGATCGGCCCGCCGGGCAGCCAGTCGAAATCGCGCGCGACGCGTACGCGAATCCGGTCGCCCGGCAGCAGCGCGACGACGTTCATCCGGTCGAGCATCAGCAGGTATTTCACGCACTCGGCCTGGGTCACCTGATAGGTCGACACGATGTCCTGCACGGTCCAGTAGTTGATCGCGCAGACGGCAACGAGCAGCAGTTTGTCGTCCGACACGAGCAGCGCCTCCTGCTGCTCGGTCAGCACACGCAGCCTCGGCGCCGACGCGGAAGCCTCCTGCACGAGCTCGGCGAGCGTATAGCCGAGCAACTGGGCGATCTCCACGACACGCTCCAGCGTGAAGCGGCCGCTGGCGAACAGCCGCTTCACGCTCGTCTCGGAGACGTCGAGCGCCCGCGCGACGTCGCGGTAGGTCATGCCCTGCGCCTTCAACTGGCGCTTCAGCATGTCGATGAGTTGGGCAGTTTCGGTCATTTTGGTATCGAAAAATGATGCTCAAGGTCAGATATTAGGCTACCTGCGCACGCAAATGAACACTTTCGGATACTTGTCTGCATAATCCGCTCCGTGCTGTCACTGAACGACGGAGCCGAAATGACCACCCGAACCGAAACCGCCGCCTACGAATCGCGCCACACCGCCCCGCGTGATGCACGCGACACGGATCGCACGATACCGCTCGCCACGATCCGCACGCTGGCCGCCAGCGCGCACGTCGGGGATCTCGTGTTCATCCGCGTGCCGGCGAGCGCGCCGCGCGACGCAGCGGGCACGACGGGCACGTGGGCCAATCGCTTCGGCATCGTCGTCGATACGTCGGGCGACGAGCCCGTGATCGCCGAATCCGGGTTTGCGTGGACGAAGCTCACGCCGCTGTCGCGCTTCGTCGCCCGTACCGACGGCGGGCGCATCGCGCTGGCACGCCGCGTCGCGGCACCAACCGCCGACGCGCAACGCCGGGTGCATGCAACGGCGGAACAGCGGATCGACGCGCTGCTCCGCAACCGCTTCAACCTGCGGACGCGGCGCGCGTTCTGCGCGGACTACGTGAGCGACGTGCTCGGCGCCGACCGGGACGCGACACCGGCGGCACTGCTGCGCGGCGGCACGCTGTCAGTCGAATTCGACGGGATCGTGTTCGATCCCGGCCGTCAGTCATGAAGGGCGCGCTCAGGGAGACCGGATAACAACAAGAACGAAAACACAAAAATCGGCGACGGGCTGGCTGGAGGGCCGTGCACGGGGTCGTCACCGACGACGCGAAGCCCGATCGCTTTTTCCGCCGGACAGGCATCCTGTCCGGCGGAATTTTCATTGGCGCGCCGAACATAACGAACGGTTATGCGATTCGCGAAAAAAGGTCATTTTGCATAACTTTCCGGATTGGCTAAAGTCCTGCCATCCACTTCGCGAAGTACCTATCAGGAGACGCCCGATGGATTCCCCCACGATCCTCACGCCGCGCGACTGGCCGTCGCATCCGGCCTATATCCACCCCGAGTACCGTTCGTCCGTGAAGCGCGGCCCGACCCGCCCGCTGATCCCGCTGAAGGAGAAACTGCGCGACCAGTACGCGCCCGTCTACGGCGCCGAGGATCTCGGCGCGCTCGACCACGACCTGACGAAGAATGCCGTGAAGAACGGCGAGCCGCTCGGTGAGCGCATGGTCGTCACGGGCCGCGTGCTCGACGAAGGCGGCAAGCCCGTGCGCAACACGCTCGTCGAGGTGTGGCAGGCGAACGCCGCCGGCCGCTACGTGCACAAGGTCGACCAGCACGACGCGCCGCTCGACCCGAACTTCCTCGGTGCGGGCCGCTGCCTGACCGACAACGAAGGCCGCTACCGCTTCCTGACGATCAAGCCCGGCGCATATCCGTGGGGCAACCATCCGAACGCGTGGCGCCCGAATCACATCCATTTCTCGCTGTTCGGCGATTACTTCGGCTCGCGTCTCGTCACGCAGATGTACTTCCCCGGCGACCCGCTGCTCGCGTACGACCCGATCTTCCAGGGCACGCCCGAGGCCGCGCGCGATCGCCTGATCTCGCGCTTCTCGATGGACATCACCGAAGAAGGCTATGCGCTCGGCTACGAATTCGACATCGTGCTGCGCGGCCGCGACGCTACCCCGATGGAGCGCTGAACCATGACGACGCTGAAGCAAACCCCTTCGCAGACGGTCGGCCCGTACTTCGCGTACGGCCTGTGCCCGCAGCAATACGGCTACGACCTGAAAAGCCTGTTCACGCCGACGATCGCCGCGGCACACGCCGAAGGCGAGCACGTGCTGCTGGTCGGCCAGGTGTTCGACGGCGACGGCAACGTCGTTGGCGACGCGGTGCTCGAATTCACGCAGGTGGACAGCGCGGGCCGCTACCCCGCGTCGCGCGACGACATCGCGAAATCCGGCTTCACGGGCTTCGCGCGGGTCGGCACCGGCACCGATGCGCAGCAGCGCTTCGTCGTCGAGACGGTGAAGCCGGGCCGCCTCACCGCCGGCGAGGCGCCGCACATCAACGTGACCGTGATGATGCGCGGGATCCTCACCCATGCGTTCACACGCGTGTATTTCGACGACGAAGCCGCCGCGAACGCAGCCGACCCAGTGCTGAACGCGGTGCCCGCCGAGCGTCGCGCGACGCTCGTCGCGAAACGCGACGCGCAACCGGGCCGCCCGGTCGTCTACCGCTTCGACATCCGCATGCAGGGGCCCGACGAAACGGTGTTCTTCGACGTGTGACGCGAGCCGGCGCACGCCGGCTTCGCCCGCTACCGCAACGCCGCGTGGCGCGATACCGTCAGGCATCGCGCCACGCGGCGTTTTTCGTGTTCAGGCGCCATCATTCGATGCTGCG
The DNA here is from genome assembly GCF_000466765.1 of Burkholderia sp. AU4i. Classification (NCBI taxonomy): domain Bacteria; kingdom Pseudomonadati; phylum Pseudomonadota; class Betaproteobacteria; order Burkholderiales; family Burkholderiaceae; genus Burkholderia; species Burkholderia sp. AU4i. The sequence goes on from NZ_ASSI01000071.1 coordinate 71,584, forward strand.
GCGCAGCGCGCCAGGCCACGGGCATCGATGCCCGGCGTCAGGGGCTGCCGCCCCAGTATCGAACGCGCGATTGAAACGCATGCTGCGACTGCACATGAATCGTCGCCCCGGCAGGATATCGTTTGCGCGTTATGCGGCGTATGCTGCGTTATCCGCAACACTCAAACGGAATTAAATCAGGATCGGCAATAATTACGCATGCCATGCGCGACATCGGCCCACCGGGCCATGCGCGCATTTTTTCTGACCGGGTGCCTTTAAGCGCGTCTGACCGAAGTTGGCAGACGCGTATTTTTTTCGGAGACCGGCACATCGGCGTGGTGCCGCGGATGCCTTCCGGTCAGCGCCGAATCTCCAGATAGCGGCTCGGCGTATCGCCCAGAATGCGGCGAAACGCCGACGTGAACGCGCTGGCGCTCGCGTACCCGAGATCGAGCGCGACGCGCGTGACCGGCTGCCCGTCGCTCAGGCGGGCGATCGCCGCGAGCATGCACACCTGCTGGCGCCATGCGGCAAAACTCACGCCCGTCTGCGCGCGAAACTGCCGCGTGAACGTGCGCCGGCTCACGCCGGCATCGGCGGCCACCTGGTCGAGATCGGCCGCGATCGACGGCGACGCGAGCAGGTGCCGGCACACCTTCGCCAGCCTCGCGTCGGCCGGCAGCGGCGCATGCAGCGACAGGCGCGGCATCGTCGCGATTTCCGCGACCAGCAGCGCCATCAGCTTGCCCGCGCGCCCGTCGACGTCGTACAGGGCCGGCAGGTCGATCGCATCGTCGATCAGTTGCCGCAGCAGCGCCGATACGCCATAGACGCCGCATTGCTCGGGCAGGCCCGCCTCGAGCGCGGCGTCGCCGGACACGAACGTGTTGAGCATCGTGACCGGCCCGGTCATCGTCATTTCGTGCCGCACGCCGGGCGGCACCCAGCACGCGCGCTGCGGCGGCACCAGCCAGCGCCCGTGCGGCGTCGACACGCTGATCGTGCCGCGCGACGCGAACGCGAATTGCCCGCGCACGTGCGCGTGTTCCGGAAACGTCGTACCCGCCGCGTAGTCGTTCGCGGTCACGACCACGCTTCGCGGAATGTGTTCGTAGGGATCTAGCAGCGTATTTCTCACGGCCCGAATTCCATCATCAATGACCCGATATCGAAGGCGGGTCTCCTTCGCGCGATCTACGATCCGCTCCACCCCTTGCGCGACCTCGCGGCCGCAAGACCCGTCGGCCTGATCGGCCGGAATACCACTGCATCGGAGCGGACATGCCGAATACGTTTCATCGCGTGGGGGACGGCCCCCATCCTGTTCTTGTACTGCCCGGCTGGTTCGGCGACGCCCACGCGTTCGAACCCGTCGAAGCGTGGCTGTCGCGTGAGCGTTTCAGCTATGTGTTCATGGACTACCGAGGTTACGGCCGCATGCGCGACACAGCCGGCGACTACACGATCGACGAGATCGCCGCCGACGCGCTCGCGCTTGCCGACACACTCGAATTCCCGACCTTCAGCGTCGTCGGCCACTCGATGGGGGCGATGGCGGCCGAGAAAATCGCCGTCATCGCGCCCGACCGGGTCCGCGCGCTCGTGCCGGTCACGCCCGTGCCTTGCGGCGGCCTGCCGTTCGACGCAGAGAAACGCGCGCTATTCGAGCGGGCCGCCGACCACGTCGCCGATCGCCAAACCATCATCGATCGCAGCACCGGCGGCCGGCTGCCCGCCGCCTGGGTCGCGTGGAAAGCCGCGTATTCGGCAGCCCGTTCGTCGCCGCCGGCGTTCGGCGCGTACTTCCGCGCGTGGGCCGATACGGATTTCAGCCACGAGATCGCCGGCACCCATCCGGTGAAAGTGCTGATCGGCGAGCACGATCCGGCGTTCGACGCGGCGCTGATGGCCCGCACTTACCTGCGGCGCTACCCGCTCGCCACCGTCGACGTGTTGCGCAATGCGGGCCACTATCCGATGAACGAGACACCGCTCGCGCTGGTCGCGGCCATGGAAACGTTCCTGCTTGCCGTGACAGCGAGCCCTGCAGCCGCCCATTGACCGGTCGCACGCCGGCGACATCGCCGCGGCACGCATCACCGCAGCATGAACGACATCGCAGACAGGCTGTTCAACGTGCGCACCACGTGCTCGACCGAAGGCCCGTCGAAGCGCAGCGTCACCGCATCGACGCGCTCCAGCGACGGCAGCACGCAGAACAGGTCGGCCAGCGCCGCCGTCTGCACGCGCAACGTGCAGGCGGCCGGCGCAGATCGGAAGAGCACACGTCTGAACTCCAGTCACC